>NZ_JADNPO010000009.1:0-129775 GCF_015558105.1 Holdemania sp. 1001095H_141210_F2 | reverse complement strand
AATCATAACAAACCCGGAAACAATGACCACAAAAACGACAATTCCCCTTTTGAAAGCGGCACTGAGGCTGACAGACAAATTTGAGCCGGCATTCAAAGCGATGGAGGCAATCGTTCATCATGCGAGACTGAGGATAAGAAGAACGATCGCGAATCAGCAGATGATTTCGAATTTCACGGAAGAGAGTGGTAGGGTTCTTGGAAATCAAACGAGCAATCGTGTTGAAAGAAGAACCCTGATTCAATTCGGATTGAATCGTAATCCGATCTTGCAAAGTTAAGTGACTCATAATGGGGGACTCCTATCTGTACAGGGAGATACAAGATGACTATAACTCATTTGCACGAGTAAATGCAGTCCGCGTCTTTGCAAAAGTAAATGCAATTTCTTTTTGCTTTAAGGCTGCGTTTACTTTTTCAATTCACTTTCAGATCAAATCTTTTTTCTTTTTCTTGTCAAGGTCTTTACAAATTCATTTGTGAAGGTTATGATAAAGGCGATAAAACTTCAGGGCAGGGTGCAATTCCCGACCGGCGGTAAACCCCGCGAGCCGATTCTCGGCCGAACTGGTGGAATTCCAGTGGCGACAGTAAAGTCTGGATGAAAGAATGTTTTTTTCTTTTTCATAGAGCTACCCCGAAGGTTTTGTTGAAACCTTTTTTTGTCGCCAGGACAGGAAAAGTCAGCGTTGTCAGAAGTGGAGGAAAAAAGATGACAAACAGAAAATTTTTCAACATTAAAACCATGGCCAAAGTCAGCATCTTAGCGGCGATCGCGTTTATCCTGATGGAATTTGATTTTCCGATTCCCTTTATCGCTCCGCCGTTTTACAAACTGGATTTCAGTGAGGTCGCAGTCCTGATCGGCGGTTTTGCGATGGGACCGCTGGCCGGCGTTGCGATCGAAGCGATGAAGGTCTTTCTAAGCTGTCTGTTTTTTGGTTCCGGTACGGCGTATGTCGGGGAGCTGGCCAACTTTGTAATGGGCTGCGCATTTATCCTGCCGGCCGCCTGGCTTTATCGGCGGCATAAGAATCTGAAAAGCGCGCTGATCGGCATGATTCTGGGCACGGTGAGCCTGATGTTGGTCGGCGGTTTGACAAATTATTTCGTGATGCTTCCGGCGTATTCGTTCTTCTTCAATATGCCGCTGGAAGCGATTATTTCGATGGGCGCCAAGGTTGTTCCGTTTGTCGATAACGCGTTCACGCTCGTATTGTTCTGCACGACACCGTTCAATTTAATTAAAGGAATTGTGACGTCGTTGATGGTGTTCCTGTTATATAAGCACATTTCGCCGATTCTGCATCGCTGAAGAAAATCGGCCGCGAAATAGGACGGAATAAAAAAGAAGCTTCTGGGCTGGAATTTTGATATTCGGGTTGCGATCTGCTTTGGCAAATCAGCGCTCAGAATCAATCGCCAGCTTTTTTAATTCTTGATTGATCCTCGCTTTCATCGGCGGCAGGATGAAGAAAATTGGAAAATGATCGTGGACATGATTCCAAGTGAGGCCGCAGGAATAAAAGCTGACCAGCCGCTTTTACAAAAGAATCCGGGCAAACCGTCAGTTTTCTTCGCAACTGGAGTCAATTTTTGATATAATGAAAAAGATTAGGAGGCACTGTGTATGCAGAATATGTCGCGTAAGGCTAAATATGAAAAACTGAGGCAGGAATTGCAGAACGATGCGGAATCGCAGATCAGCACGAAGGGGATCTCCGCCTATGCCGAACGGCTAAGCCGTTTGGATACGACTGCAACGGAACAGCTGGAAGTTAAAGAAGAAGAAAACCACGATCCGATCCATCTGCGCCGCGAAGCTTATTTTGCGGATGAAACGCAGAAAGAGAAGGCGAGTCCGGCAGCCTCTTCTTTTAATAATGAATATCTTGACGAGTACATCAGCGAAGTAAAGGAGTACAACAAGCAGCGCGGTTTGTTAGCCAGTGAGGACACGCAGGTCAACATTTTGAAGCAGCTGCGCGAACAGAGCTCAATCCGGCCGTTTGAGGAAAAAATGGTCAGCACGAGCAAGGATAACCTGTTGGATGACATGGATATCCCGTCGTTTGTGCTGCCGGAGGACGACACGCTGCGCAACACGATCTCAATGGAGGTCAAGCAGCTGCTTGATCAGAGCGGCAACAGCGGCGAAATGTTAAAGACGCTGGAACCGGCGCCAACCCCGGAAATCAAGAAATCACGCCGGATGAAACCGCCGGTTGAAGAAGAAACCACGGACATCCAGCCGGTCCTTGCCGAGGACGAAGACGATGAGGAAGAGGATGACGAATGGGACGACGAGGACGAAGAAGAAACGAAAAAGCCGCGTTGGAAACTGTTCGGCCGGCATCGGGATGAGGATGACGATGAGGAAGAAGAGGAAGATCAGGACGAGGAAGACGAGGATTGGGAAGAGGACGAGACCCAGCCGCATCGCTTCTTCGGCAAACTGCGCTCCCACATGCAGGAAGAAAAAGAACTGCGTGAAAAGCTGATGAGCGAGACGGTACAGCTGCGGGCGCAGATGGACGACTATGAAGACGAGCTGAACGATATGAACGATTCCGTATCCTATACGAATCGTCTGTTAAACTTCATTCTGGTCCTGCTGATCCTGGCGCTGTTAGTGGTACTGGGGATCGTCGTGTACTGGATCCTGCTTCAGAAAGGAATTATTTAATGAAATTGAACATTGCGATTGATGGGCCCAGCGCCGCGGGGAAAAGTACGATTGCCCGGCGGCTGGCTCACGAATGTGGCTATATCCATTTAGATACCGGGGCGATGTACCGCTGTATCGCCTACAAAGCGCTGAACGAAAAGCTGGCGCTGGATGATGAAGTTGCGCTGGGCGCGATGATCGACCGGACTGAAATTTGTCTGACTCCGCAGGGACAGGTGTTCCTGGACGGTGTGGAGATGCAGGATGAAATCCGATCCAACGCCGTGTCGATGGCGGCGTCCCGGGTTTCTTCACTGAAAACAGTGCGTCAGAAACTGGTCGAGCGGCAGCAGAAAATGGCGGCGGACAAAGGCGTCGTCATGGATGGCCGGGATATCGGAACGGTTGTTTTGCCGGAGGCGGAAGTGAAGATCTTTCTGACCGCTTCGCCCCAGGCCCGTGCGAAACGGCGGTTTCTGGAGAATCAGCAGAAGGGAATCTGTTCAGACTATGATCAGCTCGTCGCGGAAATCGCACAGCGCGACCGGCAGGATATGGAGCGGATCCATTCGCCGCTGCGGCAGGCGGAGGACGCCGTCTGCGTCGATACCTCGGACATGACGATCGAGGAGGTCGTTGCGGCGATCAAGCAGCTGGCTGCTGAAAAGAGTAAGGAGGGAAACCATGATTAAAGGTGTGGTTGCCATCGTTGGCCGTCCGAATGTCGGAAAGTCAACGATTTTTAATCGGATCCTGGGCGAACGGGTTTCCATCGTCGAGGATACCCCGGGCGTGACCCGGGACCGGATTTACGGAAAAGGAACGTGGCTGACTCAGGATTTCCGCGTCATTGACACTGGCGGAATTCAGCTGGAAAACCAGCCGTTTCAGGAAGAAATTAAAGCCCAGGTCGAAATTGCGATCGAGGAAGCCGACGTCATTTTGTTTGTCGTCAACGGCCGCGATGGCGTAACCGGCGACGACGAGTTCATCGCGCGGATGCTGCGGCGCAGCGGCAAGCCGGTCGTTCTGGCCGTCAATAAAATTGACGACGCGACGCTGCAGGGAAATATTTATGAGTTCTATGCGCTGGGGCTTTCGGAACCGATTGCGGTCAGCGGATCGCACGGCATCGGCATCGGCGACGTCATGGACGCCTTGGTCGGGGCATTTCCCGAAAAGCAGCAGCCGGAGCTGGAAGGCATCCGCTTCGCGGTCATCGGCCGGCCGAATGTCGGCAAGTCCAGTCTGGTCAACGCGCTGTTAAAAGAAGAACGCGTAATTGTTTCCGATATTGAAGGCACGACCCGCGACGCGGTCGATACTCCGTTTGAACATGACGGCAAGCATTACGTCGTCGTCGATACGGCCGGGATCCGCAAGCGCGGCAAGGTCTATGAAAATATTGAAAAATACTCGGTGCTGCGCGCGATGAGCGCGATTGAACGCTGTGACGTCGTGCTGTTTGTGATCGACGGGGAAAGCGGGATCCGCGAACAGGACAAGCATGTCGCCGGGTATGCGCATGAAGCCGGCAAACCGATCATTATCGTATACAACAAGTGGGATGCCGTGGAAAAAGATGAGAAGACGATGAACCGGGTGACGGAACAAATCCGCGCGCAGTTTGTGTATCTGAGCTACGCGCCGATTCTGTTCGTCTCGGCCAAAACCCATCAGCGCGTCAATACGTTGCTGCCGATGATCGAAGACGTCTATCACTATTCCCAATTAAGAATCGCGACCAACGTGCTCAACGAAGTCGTGATGGACGCTCAGCTGACAACTCCGGCGCCGACGCATAACGGTCAGCGCTTAAAGATTTTGTATGCTTCGCAGGTAGCGGTCGCGCCGCCGACGTTTGTTTTGTTCGTCAACGATCCGCAGCTGCTGCACTTTTCCTACCGCCGTTATATTGAGAACCGTCTGCGGGAAGCGTTTGGTTTTGACGGATCGCCGATCCGGATCATCGCCCGCAGTAAGGACTAAAGGAGGCGCAATATGAGAATTTGCGTATTGGGCAGCGGAAGCTGGGGCACGGCGCTGGCGCAGGTGCTGGCGGACAATCATCATGAGGTCGTCATCTGGGGCAAGAGCCCTGAGGAAATTGCCGACCTGAAGCTCCATCGCAACACGAAATACTTTCCGGAGGTACTGGTCAATCCGGACATCGAAGCGACGCTGGAGTTCGATACGGTCAAAACCGCCGATATCCTGCTTTTCGCGGTGCCGACCGGCGCGGTGGAGGAAGTCAGCCGCCGGGCTGCGGCGGCGCTGGATCATCCGGTGATTGTGATCAACGTCGCCAAGGGATTCCATCCGACGACCCACCAGCGGCTCAGCGAAGTGATCAAGGAATGCTTCACGCCGGAAACACTGACGGACGTCGTTTCTCTGATCGGCCCTTCACACGCCGAAGAGGTCATTCTCCGCAAGCTGACCTCGGTCAATGCGGTCTGTGAAAACGAAGCATCAGCAAGAAAGATTCAGGAGCTGTTCTCCAACGATTATTTCCGCGTTTACCGCGGAACCGACGTGATCGGTTCGGAAACCGGCGTGGCGATCAAAAACATCATGGCGATTGCCAGCGGCATCATTACCGGACTGGGCGAAGGCGACAACGCCCGGGCGGCGCTGATGACCCGCGGTCTGGCGGAAATGTCCCGCTACGGCATCGCGCAGGGCGGACGGGCCGAAACTTATCTGGGATTAACCGGGGTCGGCGATCTGATCGTCACCTGCACCTCCCCGCATTCCCGCAACTTCCAGGCCGGCATGCAGATCGGCCGTCAGGACAGCGCGGAGATTTTCTGGAAAACCAATAAGAAGACGGTCGAGGGCGTAAAAGCGGCCAAGGTCATCTATGAAGAATCAATTAAGAAGCACATCAGCATGCCGATCACCGAACAGGTTTACCGCGTGCTGTACGAAGGCGAAAAGCCGTCCCAGGCGATCAAGCTGTTGATGGCCCGGGAGCTGAAATCAGAATAAAAGCCCGTCGCGGGGCTTTTTCTGATGGAACAATCGGAAAGGAGGAACCGGTGCCAATGATTCTGGACGAAACGAATCTGAGTACTTATTTTGACGAGCGGACGTGGAATCTGGCGCGGCGTTATCATCAGGAACGCTCGATCATCCAGTCGCTGTCGGCCGTCGAGTATAAAACGCTGCAGCTGATCGAGGTCGAAGCGGTCGTTTATCCATATCTGCAGCATGTCAAGCTGTCGCTGCATTCTGTGACCGGCGAGCTGCTTCATTTTTCCTGTGAATGCCCGTACTGTGTCCACGATGAAAAAGCCTGCGCCCACATCGGCGCGGTTTTGATGTTTTTGAAAGAACGGACGATCGACCATTTTCCTTTTTATTACCGGGAGAACGCCGCCGACTATATCCAGCAGATGCGCCGCCGGCAGATGTTTTCGCAAAGTGAGCAGCTGATCGAGGCGTATGTCAATTCCGCGGTGCTGGACGACCCGGTGATGCTGCAGAACGATCCGGTCGAATTGCAGCCGGAGGTCATGTTTTCCAATTCCGAGCTGCTGGTCAGTTTCCGGATCGGCCGCAAGAAAAAATACATTTTAAAAAATCTCGGCGAATTTATGACGCGGATGAATGAGGCGGCGATTGTCAGCTATGGCAAGGAACTGCAGTTTCTGCATGTTCCGGAGTCGTTCGATGAAGTTTCGCAGAAAATCCTGCGCTTTATCCGCCGCAACTATTCATCCCAGACCAATTTTGATACCGGAGCGCGCTATGTCAAGCTGAGCGGCGGCAGCGTCGATGATTTTTATGAGCTGTTTTGGAATCATCCGGTGATGATGGCGGATGGCCGGCCGATGGTGATGATTGAGGAAAATCCGCAGTTTACGCTTCAGGTCGAAGGGCAGGGACAGGACTACCAGCTTGCGGTCACGCCGCACGAATACCGCTATCTGTCCAGCAATGAGGCCGATTATGTCTATGTCGGCGGCACGCTGATCCGGCTGCTTCCGCGGTACCGGATCCTGTGCGGACCCTTATTAAAACGGCTGCAGCAGGGCGGCAAGCTGCTCGTCAGTCACGAACAGATCAAGAATTTCTATTACAACGTCCTGCAGCCGGTCAGCGAGCTGATTCCGGTGCTGGGTATGGACGAGCTGCCGGTCCGGCTGGATCCGCTGGTCACGCGGGTGTATATCGACGAGCCGGCACCGCATACGATCATGATCACGATTCGCTTCTGTTACGGCCCCAACGAATACATCGGCTTCGATACGCTGACCAACCGCGATAACCGCAACCTGCGCAAGGAACAGAAAGTGCGCGCGATCATCCGGCAGTATGTGACTCGGATTGACACGCTGACCCAGATCGCCTGGATTGAGAAAAACGAAACCAAGGAATTCAGCTTCCTGGCGGAAGGGGTAGGCAAGCTGATGGATCTGGCGGAGGTCTATATCTGCGAATCGCTGAAAAATGTTCAGATCCGTTCGCGGGCTTCGTTCTCCGTCGGCGTAAGGCTGACCTCCGGCCTGCTGGAGCTGCAACTTGACAGTCCGCAGCTGACGCCGCAGGAACTGGAAGAAATTTTCCGCGGCTATCAGCAGAAGAAAAAATATGTGCGATTGAAAAATGGCGACTACTTCGCGATTGGCGAGGGCGAAACCGAAGAAATGCTGGCGATGCTGGACGCACTGCAGGTTGATCCGAAGCAGCTGGGCGCCGGGCCGGTGACGCTGGAAAACTATCGGGCGCTGGCGCTGAACGAACGGCTGATGAGTACGCCGGAGATCAAGGTCGAGCGGAATCAGGAGTTCAAAACGATGATCCGCGACTTTAAGAATATTGAGGAAAGCAAATTCGACGTGCCGCCCTCGATGCGCAAGATTCTGCGCACCTATCAAAAGGAAGGCTTCCGCTGGCTGAAAACGATCGCTCACTATGGCTTCGGCGGGATTCTGGCCGACGATATGGGCATCGGCAAGACTTTGCAGATGATCGCCGTGCTGGAGGATGCGCGGCTGCAGGGGGAGGGCGGCTGCAGTCTGGTTGTCACTCCGGCTTCGCTGATCCTCAACTGGCAGGCGGAAATCCGTCGCTTCGCGCCGCAGCTGAAATGCGGCTGCGTGCACGGCACGCTGAAAGAACGTCAGAATACGCTGGCTTCCGCAAACGATTTTGACGTCCTCATCACGTCTTACGATTACGTCAAGCGCGACGAGGCGTTATACCAGCCGCTGGCGTTTCAGTATCTGGTGCTCGATGAGGCGCAGGCGATCAAGAATCAGCGGACCAAGAGCGCCCAGGCCGTCAAGCAGATCCAGGCCCGCCACCGCTTTGCCTTAACCGGTACGCCGATTGAGAATTCATTAGCCGAGCTGTGGTCGATCTTCGATTTCTTAATGCCGGGCTATTTGTTCAGTTACGCACAGTTTAAGGAAAACTACGAGCTGCCGATCGTGCGGTATGACGACGAAGAACGGCTGACGTTATTAAAAAAGCTGGTATCGCCGTTTATTCTGCGGCGCGTGAAACAGGACGTCTTGAAGGAACTGCCGGAAAAGACGGAAAGCGTGCTGCAGATCGAATTCAGCGAAGCGGAAAAGAAGCTCTACCAGGCGTCGCTGCAGCAGATCCAGACGCAGCTGACGCAGACGCTGGATCAGCAAACCAACGCCGGCAGCTCCAAGATCATGATTTTGGCGATGCTGACGCGGCTGCGGCAGATCTGCTGCGACCCGGGGCTGGTATTTGATGGTTACGGGGGCGAGCGGAGCAAGCTGACTGCCTGCATGGAGCTGATTGAAAATGCGGTGGAGTCGGGCAAGAAGATTCTGGTATTCTCCCAGTTTACGACGATTCTGGACAAGCTGCGGGATGAATGCGAGAAGCGCAGGATCGGAACCTATCTGCTGACCGGCGCAACACCGAAGCAGCAGCGTTTTGATTTAATGGAAAGCTTCAACCGTGACAAGACGCCGGTCTTTCTGATCTCGCTGAAAGCCGGCGGCACAGGATTGAACCTGACCGGCGCGGAGATCGTCATTCATTACGATCCATGGTGGAATCTGTCGGCGGAGAATCAGGCGACCGACCGCGCTTACCGGAACGGCCAGACGCGCAACGTCCAGGTTGTCAAGCTGATCGTCGAAGGCACGGTAGAGGAGAAGATCAGCAAGCTTCAGCAGCAGAAGCAGCAGCTGTCGCAATCGGTCATCGAAGGTTCCGACGGCTCGATCGCCGCGATGAGCCGTGAGGAAATTCTCGAGCTGTTTGAGACTGAATTTTAAATGATACGGCTTTCATTCAAGTGATTGTTTGAAATGCCGTTTTTATTTTGCGAAAAAGGGTTGCCAAGGGGAGAATACGCTGTTATAATGGATTAGATTTTTATATTGATATTCAAACTATCTCAAGGAGGAGACACGATATGACAGTTCGTATTATCACTGATTCCACGGCCGATGTGACCCCGGAGGCAGCCCGGCAGCTCAATATTGGCGTTGTTGCGCTGAAGGTGCTGTTCGGCCATGAAGAATACCGCGACGGCATTGATTTGAACATCGAAGAATTTTATGCCAAGCTGACGGGCAGCGGTCAGCTGCCGACAACCTCCCAGCCCTCGCCGAACGACTTTCTGACGGAATATGAGAAAGCAAAAGCGGCAGGCGAGGAGATCCTCGTTCTGACGTTGTCCAGCCAGTTAAGCGGAACCTGTCAATCGGCGCAGCTGGCGAAGGATTATTGTGAATACGAACCGATTTATATTGTCGACAGTTTATCGGCGACGATCGGCACACAGCTGCTTCTGCGCGAAGCGATCCGGCTGCGCGATGCCGGACAGTCCGCCAGGCAGATCGCGGCGCAGTTAGATCAGCTGAAATCGCGCATCGTCGTTCTGGCCGCTGTGGACACGCTGGAATTTCTGGTAAAAGGCGGACGATTGTCCAAGGCCGCCGGATTTGCGGGTTCGTTGTTGGGCATCCATCCGATGATCACCCTGGAGGAGGGCAAGCTGAGCGTCTTAGGCAAAGCCCGCGGCAAGAAAGCAACACTGCAGCTGTTTTGGCAGCAGATGGAAAAGCTGGGAATGCCGGATCCTCAGGTGGAACCGATCTTTGGTTATACGGGAAACCGGGAAGCGGTCAGTGATCTGATTGCGTTCTTGGAAGAAAAAGCGATCGTCAGTTCGCAGGTGTGCGGCGTGGGCAGCGTAATCGGCACGCATACCGGGCCGGGCGTCAGTGCAATCGCCTATCTGCGTCAGGCAGACTGTTAAGCGTAAGCTTGGCAGTTTTTTTTTTGGTACTTTGACAAACAGGTAAAATTTGCCAAAGTTATTGAATGATAGATTAAATCGCTTTCGAGCGGTATCATGGCAGAGGTGACTCTGATTCATTTGTAGTTAATGTAAGATTTTCGGAAATGAATAACTTGGAGAATCGTATTGTTAAAAAGGACAAATAGTGTTGAAAACAAATGAAAATTGTTAAACAGTGTTGAAGTTCTCTGGTGTTTCAGACAATTTTATTCCAACGCTTATAATGAAGACAGAAGTCAACCTTAGAGAGCTGTGGTGAGTCCATGAAAAAAACGCAGAAAGAAATTCAGAAAATCGTAGAAGATCTAACCTGCCGTCATGGCGTTGACTTTTTAAAAGCGATGTCCACCGGCAATATTGCCAATACTTTAAATATCAGCCGTTCTTTAGCCAGCCAATATTTGAATGAATTGTGTAAACTGGGGCGATGTATCAAAATTAACTCCAGACCCGTTTATTATTTCGATAAAACACAGTTGGAGAAAAAGTATAACGTGACGTTAACCTATAACGAATATTACAATATGCCGGATTTAATTGAAGCGTTAAAGCAGAAGCAGAAAGAGCCGCAGGATTTTTTTAACGCGGTGGGTGAGGATGGTTCGTTAGGCTATTGTATTTCGCAGTTAAAAGCTGCGATGCTTTATCCGCATGGGTTGCCCGTGATCCTCCAGGGTGAAAGAGGAAGCGGAAAAACATTTTTAGCCCGGCTTGCTTTTGAATTCTTAAAAAATCAACATCGCGTCATGGATAAAGCTTGTTTTATCGCATATCAATTTAATTCAGAACAAACCTCGGATAAAATGCTGGAAGATCTTTTCGGAATCCACAGCTCTGTTAAAAAACAAACAGGCTTTATCGAAAAATGTCATAACGGTCTTCTTTATCTTTCACAGGCCGATAAAATGAGCCTGGAATGTCAGCAGAGGATCGCTGATTATATCAACACTGGACAGTTTACCCGCATGGGAGATTCAGAACATCCCATCAGCAGTCAAACGCGGGTAATCCTTGGGGTGGATATGCCTTCGTTAGAATGTTTGGGACAGGATTTATTATTAAGCATACCAGTTCATTGCAGCATTCCGCCGTTAACAAAGCGTCCGGCTGAAGAACGGGAACAATTAGTAAGGGTACTTCTGAATCAGGAACAAAAAAGATTAAACTGCGAAATACGACTTTCGCAATCTCTATTTACCTTGTTAGGAAGTAATACGTTGGGGCTGAATATTCATGAGTTGAAAAATTGTATTCGGACGATGTGTGCCAATGCTTTTTTGGAACAGGAGAAGACACAAAGCCTGTGCTTGAAGCGAGTTTATTTGCCGGAACCTTTGTTATCGAAAATTCCTTTGGAATGGAAAGGCTTGAAAGAGGAACTTGTCTTTTTAACGATCAACGAACTGGTTCCTGAGAATGACAGTCATCAGATTTTCGATCTGTTTGATCTGTTGCTGGAAGCGCATCGGGATTACTTTTTTAATCATCATCATTTCAATTCTTTTCTGAAGGACGGGTTGGAGATCATGCGGAAGTATTATGACATGATTGTTTTTGAACAAAAAGAAGAGAATCCGCGGATCAGTTCGATTGAAAATATAATTCAAACGTTGATTGATCAAGCGAAAGACAATGCCAGGCTAACCTTGCCCTTAAACTGCAGTTTTGTTTTAGCAAGAATGATCGATTCTCTTCATCAAATGAAAACCAGCGCTTCCGTTTGGGAGAGCGAACAGAGAGATTCGATCCAGTCTTGTCTGAATTCTTTGAAACAGGAGCTGCCGCAGGCGTTCTCACTTGCCGACGAATTGATTTCCCGGCTATGCACTACATTGGAAATCAAAACACAGCCGCTGAACGTTATCTTTCTTACCTTGAATATCTGTTTTTATAATCAGCAGGAAAAAGGCCGGCAGTTATGCGGAATTATAATCAGTCATGGTTATTCCACGGCGTCCAGTATTGCGGATGCCGCGAATCAGTTATTGCAAAGTCAGGTTTTTGATGCCATTGACATGCCGCTGGATACTGAAGTCGCCGCGATTGAAAAGCAACTGGATCGATTCCTGCAGATGCATTCTTATTATCAAGGAATGTTGGTTCTTGTCGACATGGGCTCACTGGAAGCGATGGCCCAGCACTTAAATTCAAAGATGGATATTGGAATTATTAACAATATATCAACAGGATTAGCACTGGATGTCGGGAATCGGATTAAACAAAATGAAGAACTGGAAGCGATTCTCATCGCTGCTTGTCAAAGCCATCAATGCCATTACCGACTGCTGCGGCAAACAGAAAAACCTAAAGCTATTATATTCACAAATGATATCTCAATCCGCGTCAGCGGAAAATTGGCAGAACTGTTCCGCAGTTCTTTGCCGCGCCCGGTCAATATCAAATTTATTGAGGTCGAATATTCGAGACTGAAGACGACATTGGAAAATGACGATTGCTTTCAGCAATATCATGTCGTCCTCTTAATTAAACCGTTAGGCTTGAAACTGGATGGCGTGAATTCAGTAACCTTAGAAGATATCGTAGGATTCAGAAACCTGCAGCCCTTATCGGAAGCCTTTCAGGATGAATTAAACGAGGAGGAACTGGATCAATTTCATCAGCAGTTATTAAAGAATTTTTCTTTGCAAAGTCTGATGGAAAACCTCACGATTCTCAATCCTGCACATTTGCTGAATTCAGTTTATGAAGCTGTCAGCGAGCTTCAACGGCAGCGTCATTGCCGGTTTCAAAGCCGGACGCTTGTGGGAATTTACATCCATGTCAGTTTTCTCATTGAGCGGCTTGTGACAAGAACCGCGATTGAGTCCCAGGCGGATTTAACGCGTTTTCAAAAAGAACATCAGGATTTTATTGATCAAGTCCATATCAGTTTCCAACGGATATTGAAAAGCTATAACGTTACCGTTCCGATTGATGAAATATCTTATTTGTATGATTATATCGCGAATGATGAAGCCTTTAATAAAAAAGAGTTGGAAGGAGAGGCAGAATGAAAAGATTGATTTTAGCTTCACATGGCCGGTTAGCCGAAGGCATGGCCGATACGGCCAGAATGATCGTTGGAGATCAGACAGAGCTGATTCCGCTGTCCCTGGTTTCGGGAATGCAGCCGGAACTGCTCAAAACAAAAGTGGAAGGAATGATCAAATCCTGGCCTGGCGAATTAACGGTAATTCTAACCGACCTTTGGGGAGGCAGCGTCAATACCGCCTTGCTTCCTCTCTGCGCGGATGCCAATGTTCATTTGATTGCCGGGATGAATCTGAATTTAGTCTTGCAGCTGTGCTTGAGCGATGTGGAAACCGGCGGCATGGCCATCGAATCCATTCTGAATGAAGCGCAGAAGTCAATGGTCTACGGCAACGCTAAATTAAACGAGATTCCGCAAGAGGAATCCTGGTTTTAAAAAGGAATGAACTGGATATTTTCCAGTGAACTTCAAATGAGAAAGGAGGGAAATTGATGATCAAAATGCTGCGGATTGACGATCGGCTGCTGCATGGACAAGTCGTATTCATGTGGACGAAACAGCTTAACATCAAAGGGATTATCGTGGCCAACGACGAGCTGGTCCAGGATCCAATCCAGAGTCTGGCCATGAAATTAGCAGTGCCAGAACAAATTAAACTGTTGATCAAATCCGTTGAAGAAGCCTCCCGGCTGATTCAGGATCCACGTTCCGCTAAAATGAACATTCTGCTGGTGATGAAAAGTCCGGCCGACGCGGCGAGATTGCTTCGATTACTGCCGGATAAAACCTTGATCGAGCGAATTAATATCGGAAACAGCGGCCGGATTGACAAGGGAAACAAAGAGATGATGACCCGGGAAGTCTATGTTGATGAAACCGATATTGAAGCGATTCAGGAAATTCTGAGCTATGAACTGCCGTTTGATATCCAGATGATTCCAACAAACAACAAAGTCAATGTTAAAGATGCTTTAAGAAGCATCCGGAAGTGAGGAGGAGAAACAATGACACTATTCCAGGCTATTTTGATTGGATTCGTTGCTTTTGGCGGCTTATTAATAACTGAAAGCGGCTGCGGGCTGATGTTAAACCGGCCGATTGTCTTGGCGCCGATCGTGGGGTTTATTCTCGGTGATTTGTATGAAGGGTTAATTATGGGAGCTGCCTTGGAATTGATTTTCTTAGGCGTTGTTTCAATCGGCGGATCGACGCCTTCGGATTCAACGATGGGCTCCATATTGGGCACAGCGTTTGCGATCAGTATGAATCAGGGCGTGGAAATTGCTTTAGCGCTGGCGGTACCGATCGGGTTATTAATGCAAATGGTGCAGTATTTAGTTTATTTCATCCGTGCTACCCAGATGTCGAAAGTCGAGGTTTATGCTGAACAGGGGCAATTCAATAAGATTACGCGGCTGCATTTTGGAAGCATTCTGATTTTTGCGATTATTTATGGTTTCATCGCCTTTGCTTCCCTGCAATTCGGCGTTGAATTGATGCGGAATCTTGTCGATCAGATTCCTCAGGTTATATTGGATGGGCTGGATGCGGCAAGCATGATGCTTCCGGCTGTCGGATTTGCGCTGCTGATGAACATGCTTTGGGATAATCGGCTCTGTGTTTTGTTGTTCTTAGGCTTTATTTTAGCGACTTATCTCAATCTGCCGATCATCGCGATCGCCGGTATCGCTTTAACGATCGGCGTTCTGCTGGTGGTTCAGGATATGAGCCATAACCGTAAACAACCGGAGATCAGTTTGCCGCAGGGCCAGGATCAGGCAGAGGAGGAATTCTTTAATGAGTAAATTTGAAATCACTCCGCAGGAGAAGAAGCTAACCCGTCAGTTGTTTTACCGCTCATTTGCTTTGGAATGTTCGTTTAACTTTGAAAAAATGCAGGCTTTGGGGTTTGCCTGGGCGATGTTTCCGGCGATCCATGAATTTTGCGGGACTCAGGAGGAACAGGTCGAAGCTTTAAAGAGACATACCGCTTTTTTCAATATCACTCCGCATATCAGCACGTTTTTACTCGGCATGGCGGCGTCCATGGAAAAAGAGGCTGCTGAGAAAAAAACGATGGATCCCGCTGCGATCAATGCGATCAAGGTTTCCTTGATGGGGCCGCTCTCCGGAATCGGCGATTCCTTTTTCTGGGGAACTTTCCGCGTCATCGCGGCGGGCGTGGGCATCTCGCTGGCTCAGCAGGGCAATGTCTTGGGCCCGATTCTGTTCTTAATATTGTTTAATGTGCCGCATTTAGTGCTGCGCTACTATTGCACGATCTGGGGCTATGTCCTGGGGTCAAAATTTATTCAGACATCCTATGAAAATGGTCTGATTCATCACATGACCAAGCTGGCGACCGTCATCGGTTTGACGACCGTGGGCGCCATGATTGCCACAATGGTGAGCCTTAATGTCGGTTTGACCGTTCAAATTGGCGAAATGGAATTGGTAGTTCAGGAGATCTTCGATCAAATCATGCCGAATTTACTGCCGCTATCTTTAACGATGGCTGTCTTCTATGCGATCCGGAAAGGAATTAAGGTGAATACCCTGATCATCGCGATCTTTGTTATCGGATTGTTAGGTACTTTTATCGGTCTGTTGTAAGGACAATGACTTATGAAATTTGAAAACTGTGAAATCTGGACGCCCCAGGGAGCGGTAAAGGGAACGCTGGAAATCAAGGATGGGAAAATTGTTGGCCTTTATCCAGATTTACAGTCAGGCGAAGATCATTTCAAGCGAAATAAGATTTTGCCGGGACTGATTGACATTCATACGCATGGTTATTTGGGTTATTCCGCTCAGTCTGCGGATCCTGAAGAATTGCATGGTTTAGCCAGGGCAATGACCTCAATCGGGGTTACTGGATTTTTTCCGACAGCCGGCGAACATTTTGATAAGGAGTATGAGAATCTTTCTGCTTTGGCAAGCGTTATTGATGAACAGAGGCGGACGGAGATTAAGGATGAGGCGCAGATCTTTGGAATCCATATGGAAGGGCCTTTTCTGAATCCGGCAAAAAAAGGTGGTTTCGCACTGAGTCAATTATGCGAGCCTTCTGTCGATAAACTCCGTTCTTATATTTCTGCAGCCGGCGGGCATCTGAAGTATATGACCATCTCGCCTGAAATGGATCCTGAAGGAAGCTTGATGCGCGAATGTCAGAATCATCATATTCTGTTATCAGGCGGTCATACGACCGCTACCTTTGAAGCCTATAACAAAGGGATTGTTTTAGGCTTATCTACCTCAACGCATACGGGGAATGCGATGTCTCCGATTGACCGCCGGGATGGCGGAGCTTTCGGCGCCGCATTGCTTTCAGAGGCTTTGTATAACGAGGTCATCTGCGACTTTGTGCATGTATCGCAGGTAGTGCTGGAAATGATGTTCAGAATTAAAAAAGGAGGAATGGGAAAATTTATCATGATTTCCGATTCAGAATCCCTGTCCGGACTCCCGCAAGGAAATTACTATGAAAAGGGGCGGCATTATACTGTGACGGAGGAAGGGAAGCTCGTGCTTGACGATGGCGTTTTGGCGGGAAGTGTAACCAATATGCTTCAGGGTGTTCGTAATTGTTATCGAAAGCTCCACAAGTCAATTCCTGAAATTCTGAAAATGACATCTGAGAATCCGGCGGCATTATTCGGTTTAACGACAAAAGGGAAGCTGCTTCCGGGAATGGACGCCGATTTCATCATTCTGGATGACGAGGATCGTCTGATCCAGACCTATGTGAACGGCGTATGCGTATATGATTATCATCAGGAAGCCACGGTTAATCCGCGGTTCATAGATCAGTTACAATGAGACGCCGCTGTAATCTTGCTTTGGCAGAGGCGTTTCTCGGGATTTATTTTGTTTCATTCTGAAATAGTGAAGCAGTATGACTGCGCCGCTGAAAAAGGATAATGGATAGCTCTGTTGATTTCTTCAAAAACTGAAATCAGGCTGAAGAGGAAGGCCGATTTCAGTTTTTTAATTTGCGGAGATCATGAACTTATTTAAACTGAGATCGAATTGAAAACTGGTAAATCCGTCATGGAAACCAGTTTTTTTCAAATGTTAAACTCAGGCCGCACAGCGACAGAGCGGGGAGATTCACGTACAATGGAAATGAAAAAGGGCTGAGCTTTCATGGAGATGAGCGTTGTCGTCACCAATCTGAGCTATTCGTCACTGATGAAAAGCGTAGCTGCCAGTGCCAAAACGATCTGAATTTAGGCAGTCAGTGTTGAAACTTGATGAATGTAAAGACAAATCGGGTGAATATCCTATAATGAAGCCATCAGCCGATCTGAACGAGGTGAATGGGATGAATAAAACAAAAGAAGAAATTCTCATCTGGCTGAAAAACCAGACCCGGATTTACGGTTTGACGCAGCTGGAACGGATGACGACCCGGAATATCGCCGCGCAGCTGAATCTGTCGCGCACCTTGGTAAGTCAGTATCTCAACGAGCTGTGCAAGGAAAACGCGTGCGTCAAAATCAGCTCCCGTCCGGTTTACTATCTGGCGAGGCAGGAGTTGGAAACAAAATATCAGGTGACGTTGACCGACGAGGAATATTTCAATGTCGCCGATCTGGTTCAGGCACTTTCCCGGAAGCCGTTTCCGGCGCGAAACTTTGAAAACGTAGTCGGGGCCGACGGCTCTCTGGCCGGCTGCATCGCGCAGCTCAAGTCGGCGATGCAATACCCCAGCGGTCTGGCGGTGCTTCTGGAAGGCGAACGCGGCAGCGGACGGCGGTTTCTTGCGCAGTCGGCGTTTGAATTTCTCACGGATCAACATCTGAATTCAGCCGCCGCCCGGTTTGTGCGCTGGAGCGTCAGTGCGGAAATGACTCCTGAACGCCAGCTTGCCGAGCTGTTCGGTGAGGAACAGGAGGGCACGGTGCGCTCAGGCTTGATTGAAAAAGCCGGGGAGGGTGTCGTGTACCTGACGGAAGCCGATCAGCTGAGTGCGGAATGTCAGCTGAAGCTGGCTGAATTGATCCGCTCGGGCACCTATACCCGGGCTCGCCAAACGCAGCCGGTCTTGACGAATAACGCCCGCTTTATTCTATCGCTGGCCAGCCGGTCTGCGCAGGCGCTGCAGCCGGAGCTGCTGCTCAGCATCCCGGTTCACTGCCAGGTTCCCGCCTTTTCCCGCCGTCCGGTTCAGGAGCGGGAAGAACTGGTGATCCAGCTGCTTTTGAAGGAACAACGCAAGCTGAACCGGGAGATTAAAATGTCCGCGCGGCTGTTTGGAGCGCTGTGCGCCGATCTGCCGGGACTGAATTTAGCGGAGCTGAATAATGGTTTAAAAACAATGTGCGCGGCCGCCTATTCCCAACATCCGCAGGAGCCGGTCATCGTGTTAAAAGCGATGGATCTGCCGCCGGAGCTGCTGGGCCGCTTACCGTTAAGCCAAATCCGCAAGCCGTCGGAGTCAACGCCATTGCCGATCGAACAATTCCGCCGTCAGGATGGCAGCGATCAGATTTTAAAGCTGTTCGATCATCTGCTGGAAAGTCACCGGCACTATTATAACGAGCACCGCGTCTTTGCCCAATTTCTGGAGCAGGGGCTGACGCGGATGCGGGAATATTACGATACGATTATCTTCACGGCAAAGGAGGAGGACAGCCGGCTGGCGGTCATCGAAGCTCAGATCCGCCGTGAACTGGAAACGCTGGATCTGGATCAGCGGCTGACGCTGCCGCCGAACTGCAGCTTTGTGCTGGCCCGGATGACGTGCGCGCTGGCGCGAATCCATTCCAGTCTGGCCGTCTGGGAAAGTCAGCGGCAGGAAGCGATTCAGGGCTGTCTGAACACCTTGCGTCAGCAGCTTCCGGAGGCAACGGCGTTAGCAGAGTCGCTGACTGAGAAAATATGCGGTTCGCTTGAATTGCGTTCCCAGCCGTTAAACACGATCTTTCTGACGCTCAACATCCGCTTTTATAATCAGGAGCCGATACGCCGGCAAAACTGCGGCATCATCATCAGCCACGGCTATTCGACGGCGTCCAGCATCGCGGACGCGGCGAATCAGCTGTTGGGAAAACGAATTTTCGACGCGCTGGATATGCCGTTAGATACGGAGGTTGGCGAGATCGAGAAAAAACTGAACGAATTTATCCGCTTCCATTCCTATCTCCGTTCGATGATCCTGTTAGTTGATATGGGATCGCTGGAAGGAATTGCTGAGCATCTTGACTGTCCGATGGAAGTCGGCGTGATCAACAACATCTCAACCGGACTCGCGCTGGATATCGGAATGCGCTTAAGCCGGTGCGAACCGCTGGAAATGATTTTGAAATCAGCGTGCGAGAGTTATCAATGCCGGTACCGGATTCTGGCGCGCAAGCAAAAAGAACGGGCGATTCTCTTTACCAGCGATATTTCGGTGAAGATCAGCGGCAAGCTGGCGGAGCTGTTCGCCCGGTCGCTGCCCCGTCCATTAAATATCCGGTTTATTGAAGCTGATTACGCGACGCTGCAGTCGCCGCAAGAACGGCAGGTCTTATTCGACCGCTACGAGGTTCTGATTCTGATCGGGCCGTTAGGTTTTCATCCGGAAAACGTCAATACGATGGCGCTGGAGGATATCGTCAGCTTCCGCTCAATGGAGCCGCTCAATCAGGCCTTGGAAGGCGAACTGGATGCGGCGGAGCTGGAATTGTTTCAGCAGCAGCTGCTAAAGAACTTCTCATTGCAGAGCTTGATGGAAAATTTGACGATCCTCAATCCCGCGCGTCTGTTGGACTGCGTATACGAAGCGGTCAGCGCGCTGCAGCGGCAGATGAACCGGCGCTTTCAAAGCCGGACGCTAGTCGGCATCTATATTCATGTCAGCTTTCTGATCGAACGGTTAGTGACCCGCACGGCGATTGAATCGCTGGCAGATCTGACGCCGTTTGTCCAGACTCACCGCGATTTCATTGAACAGGTCAACGCCAGCTTTGCACCGCTGCTTAAGAATTACAACGTCACCGTTCCGATCGACGAGATTTCCTATCTTTACGACTATATCGAAAACGACCGACAGGACCCTTCAGGGGTTTAATTTTCAGGAGGAAAAATGATGAGAGAAATCATTCTGGCTTCGCACGGCGCGCTGGCATCGGGCATGGCGGATACCGCGCGGATGATCATCGGCGATGATCCGCATCTGAGTACGCTGGCCTTATTGCCCGGCAGTCATCCCGATTGCTTAAAGCGTCAGATCGAAGAACGGCTGACGGCAGGGACGGCTGACGAATTTCTGATTCTGACCGATCTGTGGGGCGGCAGCGTCAACAACGCCTTGCTTGCCCTGGCGCAGGATCCGCGCGTGCACATCGTCGCGGGGATGAATCTGAATCTGGTGCTGCAGCTGTGTCTGAGCCCTGAACCGCTGGCCCAGGCGATCCCTGCGGCGCTGGCGGAAGCCCGGCAGGGGATGATCTACGGCAATGTCGTCCTGGCTTGTCCGCAAACGGAAGACGAACTGTTCTGACGCGGCAGAAACATTCCGGAAACAACAAGGAAATTCACCGGAGCGATCCGGAGGATAAAAAAGAAAGGAGGCGTGACAATGATTAAAATGCTGCGGATTGACGATCGGCTGCTGCATGGACAGGTGGTGTTTATGTGGACGAAACAGCTGAACATTAAGGGCATCATTGTGGCCAACGATGAGCTGGTGACGGATCCGATCCAGAGCCTGGCGATGAAGCTGGCGGTGCCGGAGCATCTGAAGCTGCTGATCAAGACGATCGACGAGGCGGCCAAGCTGATCAACGATCCCCGTGCGGCGGGCATGAACATTCTGGTCGTGATGAAAAATCCGGTCGATGCGGCGCGTTTGCTGCAAAAGATTGAAGACAAGTCGGTCATCGAACGGGTCAACATCGGCAACAGCGGGCGGATCGACAAAGGGGACCGGATGATGATGACCAAGGAAGTCTATGTCGACGACGCGGACATCGCGGCGATCGAAGAAATTCTGGCGGCCGGTCTGCCGTTTGAAATTCAGATGATCCCGACGAGCAACAAGGTTCAGGTCAAAGAGGCGTTGAAAAACGTCCGGAAATAGGGAGGACTGTTTATGACACTGGTTCAAGCACTTCTGATCGCCCTGGTGGCGGCAGCCGGTCAGGCGGCGGGGGATATCGGCGGCAACGTCATGGTTAACCGGCCGATTGTTCTGGCTCCGTTAGTTGGTGCGATCCTCGGCGATTTACAACAAGGGTTAATCATGGGCGCGGCGCTGGAACTGATCTTCTTAGGCGTGGTGTCGATCGGCGGCGCAACACCGTCGGATTCCAACATGGGGTCGGTGCTGGGCACGGCCTTCGCCATGAGCATGCATCAGGGCGTAGAGATCGCGCTGGCGCTGGCGGTTCCGATCGGAATTCTTCAGCAGATGGTCAAATATCTCGTTTATTTCTTCCGTGCGACGACGATGCACAAGGTCGAGGAATTCGCCGAAGCGGGCGATTTTGGGAAGATCACGCGCTTCCATTTCGGTCACTGTGCGCTGTATGCCGCGCTGTACGGCCTGATCGCGTTTGTTTCGCTGCAGTTTGGAGCTGGAGCGATGCAGGCGCTGGTCAAAAAAATCCCGGCGATCATCATCACCGGCCTGGGCGCGGCCAGCCAGATGCTGCCGGCTGTCGGCTTCGCGTTGTTGATGAACATGCTTTGGGATAACCGGCTGTGCGTCTTTCTGTTCTTCGGCTTCATTTTATCAGTCTATCTGAATCTGCCGATTATCGCGATTGCCGGCATTGCGGCGACGATCGGGATCGTCATGATCGTTCAGGATATCAGCGCATCCCGCACTCCGCGGATGGCGGCGCAGCCGGATGCCCAAAGTGAAGAGGAGGCGTTCTTCAATGAGTAACGTGATGAAATCCGATGAGAAAAAACTGATCAGCCAGCTGTTTTGGCGCTCCTTCGCTTTGGAAGGCTCGTTCAACTATGAAAAGATGCAGGCGCTGGGCTTTGCCTGGGCGATGTTCCCGGCGATCAAGCTCTATTGCAAAACGCCGCAGGAACAAGTCGAAGCGCTGAAACGGCATACCGCGTTCTTCAATATCACACCGAACATCTGCACGTTCTCGTTAGGCATGGCCGCGTCGATGGAAAAAGAATACGCCGAGAAAAAAGATATGGATCCTTCGACGATCAATGCGGTCAAGGTTTCCCTGATGGGGCCGCTTTCGGGCATCGGGGACTCGTTTTTCTGGGGAACTTTCCGCGTCATTGCGGCGGGCGTCGGGATTTCGCTGGCGCAGCAGGGCAGCATTCTCGGCCCAATCCTGTTCTTGCTTCTGTTCAACGTGCCGCATCTGATCATCCGGTATTACTGCACGATCTGGGGCTATCAGCTGGGCTCGAAGTTTATTCAGACTTCGTATGAAAACGGTCTGATTCAGCACATGACCAAGCTGGCGACGGTGATCGGCTTGACGACGGTCGGTGCGATGATCGCGACGATGGTGACGTTCAACGTTGGGTTTACAGCGCAGATCGGCGAAACAACGCTGGTGCTGCAGGAGGTCTTCGATCAGATCATGCCGAAGATTCTGCCGCTCTTATTGACGCTGGGAGCCTTCGGTGCGATCCGCAAGGGCGTCAAGGTCAATACGGTGATTCTGGCAATCTTTGCGTTCGGTTTGATCGGAACGCTGATCGGTCTGTTATAATAGGGTTAACCCGAAGCGGCTTGTTTCAACAGGGCCGCTTCTTCAACTGGGAAAGGAGTTGACGACATTGGGCAACGAAACAGTTTCATTTTACAGCCGCCGGATCCTGACGGAGCAGGGCATGGTGGAAGGGGTGCTGCAGGTCGCAGACGGGAAGTTTGCGGGTCTGATCGAAAATCCAAATCCGGCGCAGATCGCGGCGGCCCGGGATTTTGCGGATCAGCGGATCTTTGCGGGCATCATCGACCTGCACAGCCACGGTTATCGCAGCTGGTCAGCCAAAACGATCGACAAGGCGGAAATCCAGGGCTTATCGAAAATTCTGCCTTCGATTGGAGTCACGGCGACGCTGGCGACAACCTCGGGCTGGAAGGCGCATGAGATGGAGATGCTCAGCGCGATCGCGGAGGCATTGGACGAAGGCGTGATGGGGGCGCGGATTTTAGGCATTCACATGGAAGGGCCGTTTTTCAATCCGGACAAGCACAACGCGACGCCGCGGGAAGAAGTCATTCTGCCAAGCGTGGAAAAGTGCGAGGCGTATTGGCAGGCGGCCCGCGGGAAGATCAAGTATATGACGCTGGCACCGGAAATGCCGGGCGCGGCGGAAACGATTCACTGGCTGCGGGAACACGGGATTGTCGCGGGGGCCGGTCATACCCTGGCGGATGACGAACAGATGTGTCAGGCAGTTCGGGACGGTATCCAGGTATCGATCCATACCGGCAATGCGATGCGCCAGATCGACCGGCGTGATATCGGCGCTTTGGGCGCGGCGCTGCTGGATCCGGAGGTCGTCTGTGAAATCATCTGTGATTTCTATCATCTCGCGCCGCGGATGCTGGAAATCATGTTCCGAATAAAGCATAATTTTGACAAGTTCATCATGATTTCCGACTCCGACACGCTCTCCGGGGTGGAACCGGGCACCTATTTCGCTTATGGCAAGCGCGTCCACGTACATTCCGACGGGCGGATTCTGCTGGATGACGGCACGATTTCCGGCAGCTCAAAATATGTTCTCTACGGGATGGAAAACCTGATCGAAAAACTGGGGCTGGCGCCGCAGCGGGTCAGCCGGATGGCGTCGCTGAATCCGGCCCGGCTGTTGGGGATCGAAGCGCAGAAGGGTTCGATCGCTCCGGGGAAAGACGCGGATTTCTTCATAATCAACGACCGCTACGAGGTTCAGGAAACATGGGTCGAGGGGCGGCGGGTCTATACGTCCGCGGATCCGATTTTGACCAACGAGCATTTTTCACAGTTCTGTCAGAAGCTGGACTAAACGAAAAGGAGAAAGAAATTCATGAAAATACGCTGCAATGAAATCGTAACCCCGGCGGGCGTGATCGACGGACTGGTCATCGTGGAGGATGGAAAGATCGCTCAGCTTGTGCCGGCGGATGAGTTAAAGGAGGAAGCGTGGGATGAGGACTGGCGCGGGTACAAGCTGCTGCCGGGACTGATCGACATTCATACGCATGGTTATTACGGCTATTCGGCCTTGTCGACGAAACCGGAAGATTTTCATGCGCTGTCCAAACAGATGGCGGCGGTCGGCGTGACGAGCTATCTGGTGACGGCGGGTGATCACAATGAGACGGAAATGGAAAATCTGGCGGCGATCGCGCAGGCGATCGGCGAACAAAAGCAGGGCTTAAACGGGGAAGCGCGGATGCTCGGCATTCACATGGAAGGACCGTTCCTCAATCCAAACCGGCGCGGTGCATTTCAGCCGGAAGAGCTGCTTGGGCCCTCCGTTGAGAAAATGCGGGCATATATTGAAGCCAGCCAAGGTCAGATCCAATATATGACGATGGCGCCGGAGCTGGATCCGCAGGGCGAACTGATCCGTTTCTGCCGCAGTCAGAACGTCTTGCTCAGCGGCGGGCATACCGTCGCGACGTTTGCGGAATATAATCGGGCGATCGAACAGGGGCTGGCGTGTTCAACCCATACCGGCAACGCGATGCGGCAAATGGACCGGCGCGAACCCGGCGCGTATGGTGCGGCGCTGCTTTCCGATCAAATCTTCAGCGAGGTCATCTGCGATCTGTTTCATATCAGTCAGCCAATGCTGGAAATCATGTTCCGGATCAAACCGATGTCGCGCTTTATCATGATTTCCGATTCCGGGCCGATGAGCGGACTGCCGGCGGGCGTTTATACGATCCGCGGACATAAACGGACGATCAGCGAAGCAGGGCTGGTGCTGCTGGAAGACGGAACGATTGCGGGCAGCTCCAAAAACATGCTTTACGGCGTTCGGAATCTGGCGGAAATGCCGCATAAACCGATCACGGAGATCGTTAAAATGACCTCGGAAAATCCGGCGGTCTTGTTCAGCCTGCCGCATAAAGGCTCGATTGCCGCGGGCAAGGACGCGGATCTGATCGTTGTCGACGCTGATTTTCAGCTGATGAAAACCTTTATCGAAGGTCGCTGCGCTTATCAAAAAGGCGACGTCCTGACGGTCAACCCGGATTTTTTGAAAACCAGCGTTGCTTAAGAAAAGCGTGAGAAACTCACAAACAACAAGAAAGAAAATCCGGCGGAGACTCCCATGATCACAACATAAAAACTGGCCGTGCAAGGTTTTGTTTCCAACTTTGCACAGGCCGGTTTTTCTTGTTTTTGCAGTGTTTCCGTTTGTTTAAGTCCAATTTTACAGCTTGGATTCAGGCTTGATTGTGCGCTTTCAGCTGCCGGTTCAGCAGGTTCACCCGGCGCTTCATCAGGCTGTATTCAATCAGCCAGATCATGGCGTAAATTGTGAAGAACAGGCCGAAATAACAACCGAAACCGATCAGCGTGTGCGGCATCCACCACATGAAGTAGGCGATCGGCAGCGTTCCGGAAGAACAGACGATCAAATGAACAAGCGTTTGCTTGAGTAAGCTCCAGCTTTCGATGGACCAGATCTGACTGGCAGCCGCCCAGATCGCGCCGTAAAGCATCGAACAGAGCGTTTGCAGGAGCATCGCGCTGACCTCCGAGCCGCAGAAGACGATCAGCTCCGGAACCACCGCGTAATAGTGCCCGTTGTTGTGCATCAGCGAGATCGCCAGCGTGATCAGCGTGGAAAGGGCCACACCGGCAAGCGCTCCGAACAGACCGGTCAGGATCATTTTCTTTTTCATGGTTTCACCTCATATTCCACATGCTTGTTTGATTTTGGAAACGTAGCGCCGGGAAACGTAAGTCTGCGCGCCGTTGGTCAGCGTTACGCAGATCGTACCGGAAAAGCTTAAGTCAAAATGGTTCACCTTGCTCAGATTGATGATTTCCGAATGGGAAATCCGGACGAAATTCCCCGGACTTAGCCGGGTCTGGACTTCCTGCAGACTCAGCCGGACGATAAACCGGCCTTTCTCGGCTTCCGCAATCGTTTTCTTTTCCTGGGCATAGATGCGGATGATTTCCCGGGGCTGAAGCAGGACGAGTTCATCCTCCTGAAACCCCGCAAGAAACGCGGCGGGCGTATTGGATAAGGATTGAATCAGCGTCTGGATTTCGTCAGTGACCTGGCGGGTGAGGACGATGAGCCGGGGTTCGCCGCAGTTCTCGTCGATTTGAATCTCAACCTTCATGTTCATCACTTCCTTTGGCTGTTTTCTTGATCTGACCCTAGTATAGCGGAAATCCCGGCAGGATACATCCGCTTTCCGACAGACGGTCGGTTTTGCGGGTCAAACGGTTAAATTCAGGGAAGGAAAAGAGGCTGAAAAGGATGAATGCTGAAACGGTGAAAAGATGAAACAGAACAAGGAAAGAAATGCGGAGGAAAAGAAAAGTTTTCATTCAAATTTAAGCCGGGGTTTGATATAATGAAAAACAAGGTTTAAAAAAGGGGAACAGGAAATGAATTCAAAACGAGGACAATGGGCCAGTAATCTGGGCTTTATTCTGGCCGCGGCGGGCAGCGCCGTCGGCTTGGGCAATATCTGGAAGTTTCCAGGCAAGATCGCGGCGTATGGCGGCGGAGCGTTTCTGCTTTTGTATGTGCTGATCGTCGCGCTGATCGGTTTACCGGTGATGTTGGCGGAATTATCCATCGGCCGGGCCACACAGAAAAACGTCGTCGGCGCGTTTCACAGCCTGAACCGGCGCTGGACCTTCTGCGGCGGTCTGGGGGTCATCACGTTATTTGTGATTTTATCGTATTACTGTATTGTCGGGGGCTGGGTGACGAAGTATGTTTTCGTGTATTTAACGGGCGCGCATTTCCCGGCTGCGGCCGCGCCGTTTCAGGATTTCTTCGTGCAGTTTATCAGTGCGCCGGTCGAGCCTTTGATCTGGGGCGCGTTGTTTTTCGGCTTGTGCATCTTCGTCGTCGTGCGCGGAGTTTCCAGCGGCATCGAAAAATTCAGTAAGTTTCTGATGCCGTGTTTGTTTTTGCTTCTGATTGCGATCGTGTTCCGGGCAGTCACGCTGCCGGGGGCCTGGGAAGGCGTAAAATATCTGTTTGAAATCCGGCCGGAAGCCCTTAACGGCGATACGCTGGTGGCGGCTTTGGGTCAGGCTTTTTTCTCGCTGTCGGTCGGGATGGGTATTATGGTGACGTATGGATCGTATGTGCCGAAAAAAGAAAATCTGCTGCGCAGCGCGGTGATGATCTGCATTCTCGATACGCTGGTCGCGGTGCTGGCGGCATTGGCGATCGTGCCGGTCGTGTTTGTCACGATGGGCGCTGAAGGACTGGGCATGGGCGGCGGTTTTGCGTTTATGGCGCTGCCGGAGGTGTTTGCGATGATGCCGGGCGGCGTGCTGTTCGGTCTGGCGTTCTTTCTGCTTCTGTTTCTGGCGGCGCTGACCAGCGCCATCAGTATCCTGGAAAGCTGCACGGCTTTTCTGAACGAAGAGCTGCATTGGAGCCGGCTGAAGTCAACGCTGCTTCTGGCAGCGCCGATGAGTCTGCTGAGCATCGGGTATTCGCTGTCGCAGAGCGCGGAGCGTTCGCTGAATTTGCCATGGCTGGATTGGAAGCACGGGCTGCAATGGCTGCCGATGAATGCGGTCATGGAAAAGTTCACCGATAATCTGATGATTCCGTTAGGCGCGTTGTTGTTCTGCGTGTTTGTCGGCTGGATCTGGGGTTCGCGGAAAGCGGCGAAGGAAATCAGCGGCGCGGCGCAGAAGCCGTTTAAACTGGAAAAATACTGGAGTTTTATCGTGCGCTATGTCGCGCCGATCGTAATTTTGATCATCTTGTATTTTACATTGATTCAGGGACAAGGATTGTCATAAACAAAGAAAGAAGCAAACTGCCGTTAAAACAAAAAAGACAGTTTGCTGAAAATCAGATCATCTGCCGCGGTTGGAGCTTAAGCTCGCATCGCGGCTTTTTCTTCCTCCTGAATAATTTCCTGCATCCGCAGATAACGCTTTTTCATCACTTCGCAGATCGGTTTTTGATCGCTGAGCCTGTCCAGATTCCGCTGCATGACTTCGAAGACCGGATCCATTTTAATTAACGCTTCGACGATCGGGGACTGACTGTGCGGACGGGCTTCTTTGATGAACCAGCGCCATTGATCTTCCTGAGAAAGCGGCGGGGTGAAGCTTTCATCCTGTGCCGGCAGCGGAATGACGACCATTGTGACCTTATCCTCAAACGGCGTAAACAAACCGAAATCAGATAAACGCAAAGTCTGCGGCGCTTTCCATTTCCGGTACGAGGCAGGATTCAGGACAAACGAAACGGCCACGATCGGCTGTGCTTTTTCGATTTCCTTGATGTCAGGGGATTGAGCGGCAAGTAATTCGCTGACCAGCGCTTTCGTCCGGATAGACGCAGTCCGCCAGGCCGTAACGGTCTGAACGCCCAGCACCATGAAATCACCGACCTGGACGCCGATGCCAATCGAATATTCAGAATTCAAAGTTTCGGAATCGACGGTAAAAACCATCGTGGATCCGACGTTTTTATTCATGGAATGGGGCAGGCTGGAGATGATTAATTTGAAAAGCAGATCGTTGGTCAGGTTAAAATACTCGTTGAGTGATGGTTCCGGCATAGTTTGTTCCTCGCTTTCTACCTTTAATATTGCGTTTTTTTTCAAAAAGCCTTGCTGAAATATAAAAAAAGTTAAATTTTTTTCTAAAAATTCGTTTTTTGCCTGAAAACATTTACATCTTGGAAGTGAATTTAACTTTTTTACTCTGTTTCGATAGTAAGCCAAGAGGCATCCGATTCTTTTAAGGATGAAATGAAAAAAACGGAACATCGGCTAAGGCTTAAAGCCAGTCTGCTAACGTCATAACCAGAACGTCCCTGATTAAGGTTCAACCTTTTTGTTGCGGGTTCATCCGCTGTTATGAATTCCTTGGGGAAAAGCAGACAAAAAAACGGATCAGTTTAAAACAGCGGACGGTAGAAAAAAACCTTCCGCGGTTTGCGGAAGGTCAGAAACTATGCTGTGGAGAATTCAGGGATTAATTTAACGGGACTTGCGGATTGGTCTGCGTTTCGCCGTTTTCATTCTGCGGAAGGGTGGTGTTTTTCTTTTCCTGCAGCGTCAGGGACAGGGTAACCGTGGATCCGCCGCGGCTGACCATGATTTCCACGGTATCGCCGACAGCGTAATTGTCTAACGCCGCGCTGAGATCCGCGAAGGATTCCACAACCTGATTGTTGATCGAAATGATCCGGTCGCCCGCCTGCATGCCGGCTTTATCCGCTGCGCTGCCGCTTTCCACATCCGTGATGTAAACACCTAAGCTGTTGACGCCGTACTGCATCGCAGTCTGAGCGTTTTCAATGCTCAACACGGTAACGCCCAGCGCTGGCCGGCCGGTGACATAACCGTTGGCGATCAGCTCCTGTGCGATCCTGCTGACAAGATTGGACGGAATCGCAAAGCCCAGGCCCTCGACGTCGCTGCCGCTGGATTTGGCGACGACCATGCCGATCAGTTCGCCGCGGGAGTTGAACAGCCCGCCGCCGGAGTTGCCCGGATTAATTGCCGCGTTGGTCTGAAGCAGCGTCATCTGCTGATTATCCAGCGTGATCGAGCGATCCTTGGCGCTGATGATGCCGTTGGTTACGGTACCGCCCAGCTCACCTAACGGATTGCCGATTGCGACGGCGGTTTCGCCGACGTTCAGGGTGTCTGAATCACCGAAGGTGACCGGCGTCAGGCCGCTGGCATTGATCTTCAGCACCGCGACGTCGGTCTTACTGTCGGTGCCGACCAGCACCGCGTCATAGGTTGTTCCGTCGCTGGTACGGACTTGAATGGTGGAAGCACCGTCGATCACGTGGTTGTTGGTGATCAGATAGCCGTCTTCGGAGATGATCACGCCGCTGCCGGCTCCGGTCTGCACGTATTGCTGCAGGAAGCTGCTGTTGGTGACTTTTTCCGTCTTAATTTCCACGACGCTCGGCTGATTCAGCGCAGCGACCTGCTCGACGCTCATCTCGCTGCCGGCCGCAACCGGCTGGACTTCCACCTTGCCGGAGGTCGAACGGTACAGCGTTGTGGAGGAGCCGTTCATCGGGTTGGCCAGCAGGCCGCCGCCGAAACCGATGCCTCCGGCCAACAGTCCGCAGCAGAGAAAGCCGGTGACCATCGTGCGCTTCATCGACTTGCGCTGCTTTGCCAGTTCTTTCAGCACCGGATCGGGTTCGGGCTGGACATGGATTCGCTCGCAGCGGGTTTGTTCCTGAGCTTTTGCCTGGGCATTCGCGCTTGTATGTTCCTGTGAGGCAGCGGTCATGCCGGCTTCATTTTCACAGTGATTTTCTTCTGGGATTCGATTTTCATGATTTTCATTCATCATCATCACACCTCTTTCTTTTTACGAGTCTTATTCTAGTCCGGGGATGTGACTTCATATTGACTGAAATATGAAGATTGTGTGAAGGCTTGGGTAAACTGATGTTCACTTTGTAGAGAAGGTGAAAAAAACTGGTTGACCTGAGGGTGAAAAGCATATCCAGCGAAGACCTTCAGAAGGTAGCGGACAGACAAAAAGAAGCGCCGGAACCTCCGGGCTTCTTTGAGTACAGCTGCCAGTTAGAGAACAATCGCGATGACGTTGCCTTTGCCCCGGTTAATCAATTTGGTCAGGATACCCTGCAGGCGGACCCGCGCGGTTTCCGGAATCATCGACAGCTTTGAGTTCATGCCGTCCTTAATGATGTCGGCCAGCTTGCGCCCGAAGATATCCGATTCCCAGATGGCCTGCGGATCGCTTTCCTGATCGCGAAGCAGATAGCTGACCAGTTCCTCGCTCTGTTCTTTCGATCCGATGATCGGCTCAAACGTGCTTTCAACATCGACCTTGATCATGTGAATGGATGGGGCGACGGCTTTGATGCGCACGCCGTAGCGGCCGCCTTGCTTGACGATTTCCGGAGTGGAGAGCTGGATGTCATGCAGGGAGGCGGAAGCGAAGCCATAGCCGGTCTGCTTGACCATCTTCAGAGCGCTGCTGATGGCGTCGTATTCGCGCTTGGCTTCGGCAAATTCCTGCATCAGCTGCATCAGCTGGGCTTTGTCGGTGATGTCCTGACCGATGATTTCCTTTAAGACCTGATTGTAGAGTCCGCTTTTGACCTCCAGATCGACGACGGCGACGCCCTTGCCGGTATCAACAGTTGCCAGGTTAGATTTCTCGACGTATTCGTTCTCATTGAGGATATCGACGATGCCTTCGACCTCGCGCAGCTTGGTGATCGCCTTCATGCTTTCCTCAATCGAACCGTTAAGACTCTGTTTGAGCCAATGCTCGTCGCTCAAAACGGAGACCCACTTCGGCATCTGAACGTTGATTTCCGAGACCGGGAATTCGTATAGCGCTTCCCGCAGCAGCGCGTGAATATCGTTTTCGTCCAGGCGGTTGACTGCCATCGGAAGAACCGGAACCTGAGTCTTTTCCTTTAACTTGTCAACGACGCTGCGGCATTGAATGGATGAAGGATCCTTGGAGTTGACGATGATGATGAACGGCTTGCCGATCTGGGTCAGTTCGTCGATGACCTCGGCTTCCGCCTCGATATACGAGTCGCGCGGCAGATCCGCGATCGAGCCGTCGGTGGTGATCACGATGCCGATCGTGGAATGATCCTGAATGACCTTCTGCGTGCCGGTCTTGGCCGCTTCATTAAATGGAATCGCTTCGTCATACCACGGCGTGCGCACCATCCGCATGCCGTTTTCATCTTTGTAGCCTTTGGCTTCCGGAATGACAAAACCGACGCAGTCGACTAACCGGACCTTGACCGTAAAGCCGTCGTCGAAAGCGATCGTCGCGGCGTTGTTCGGGACAAATTTCGGCTCCGTCGTCATGATCGTCTTGCCTTCTCCGGATTGCGGGAGTTCATCAATCATCCGTCCTTTTTCGTATTCGTCTTCGACATACGGAATGACGGCCTGCTCCATGAACTTTTTGATGAAAGTGGATTTGCCTACCCGTACTGGTCCGACAATGCCTAAATATATATCGCCGCCAGTTCTTTCACCGATGTTTTTCAAAATTTCTGTCGTTTCCATAACTTCCTCCCTTAGCTATTTGAAGTGTATGAATTTGCCCAGGGCTCTATGCCAGCGCAATGTGAAAAATAAGTGGAAATCTGCCGGGCGGAAGGGGATCGGCGGAGATCAAAAGAGGAACCGCGGGGGGACACGCATGAGAAACAGGAAAACGAAGGCCGTGATCGCAGAAAAAAACAACCCGGATCAGCGGATTGTCTTTTCACGATGGATTTAAATCGGATTGATCCACAAGAAGACCAACCTTCCTTGCCTAAGGGCTGCGCTATTTGATTTCATGCTCGGTATATTCCGCGTCGATCACATCTTTTTCATCGACGTGCGGACGGGATTGAGTTTGTGAATAACCGGCGTCCTGCTGTTGCTGCTGGTAATAATCTTGTTGCTGCTGCTGCGCTTTGTAGAAAGCTTCGCGCTGTTTTTTATTGCGGTACAGAAACCAGCCGATGATCCCGACCCATAACAGCAGTCCGACCAGCGGATAGGCGTAAAGCAGCGGCGAGAGCACCTGCAGAATAATTAACAGAATGAAAAAATAAACAAAGGATCCCATCATCGCGCCCTACGACTTTCTCTCGAAGGTCGTCTTGCAGCGCGGACAGGTGATTTCAATCTTCCCGTGTCCCCGCGGCACGCGGACCGTTTGATGGCAATGCGGGCAGCTGAAATATTTGTGCTCTTTATCACTGGCGTTCTTTTTGATCAGTGAGAAGGCGGAGCGGACCGGCCGGGTCAGTTCCATAAATTTGATGTTTTCTTTCTGGCGTTTCCAGAGGTTGCGGGAAAGCGTGCGGAACAGGGAGGCGAAGATCAGTACGTCGCCCAGCAGGCCGAGGAATACGCTCTTAAACGTCAGCGTGTTGACAAGCAGGACGGCCAGGGATGCAAACAACAGGAAGTTGTTCAGCGCATCGGTGCCGTAGCGGCCGTTCATAAAGCGAAACAGCGCGTTTTTAATTTTTTCAAGCATGGTTATCGTTCTCCTTATAATGTAGCTTGCGCATGATCTGCGTAATCTCCTGAAAGCTGCGGTGCAGCGTCGCCAGTTCGTCTGCGCTGAGCTGGGCGAAATACGGCGTCAGATGCCGGATTTGCTTTTCTTTATACTGGCGCAGGATTTCGCCGCCCTGGGGACTGATCGAAATCAGAATGCTGCGGCGGTTGTTGGGGTTGGGCTTGCGGTCGACGATCCCGCGTGTGACTAAACCGTCGATCAGCTTGGACAGCTGCTGCTTGGAAATCAATGTCTGCCGGCAGCAGTCGGCCAGCGTCATTTCCTCACGGCACTGCAGCGTGAATAAAACATATAATTGAACAGGGCTGAAATTCTCGTTCTGCGCGATTCCCATGGACCGGTTGAGCATCAGCGGCTGCAGATTGAATAAATCTTCGAGGACCTTGCGGATTGCATCTTCCATCATCATCACCTCATGCAAACTATTATACCGATTTTCGCAATCTTGTAAACACGTGTTTACAGACTTCACATGATTTCACATGAAATGTTCACACAGTCTTCACTTTCTGAAGCAACAGAAAAGCCGTCGCGATTGACGGCTAATCCAGCTTTCTGAAATATTGAATCGCCTGCGTGTTCAGTCCGGTGTGAACGGCGACGACGTTGACGAGCTTGATGATCTGAATTTCGGTTTTCGGGAAGGTGCGGCGCAGGATGGCGGCCAGCTGCTCGGCGGTCTGCGGTGCGTCGACGTGCGCGATGGTAATCGAGTAATGTTCGTCGATGTTGTCTTCCTTCATGATCTGTACGGCCCGTTCCAGCGCGCGGGTATAGGTTCTGACCTTTTCCTTGACGTCGATCCGTCCCTGGGTACGCCGGTTGATTTCCAGAATCGGTTTGATCTTTAATAAGCCCGCTAACGTGGCGGCCAGCGGCGTCAGCCGTCCGCCGCGTTTTAAATGCTGCATGTCGCTGGGCAGAATCAGGGTGTTGGTCGTGTCGATCACCTGCTGGCAGGCGGCCTGGATTTCTTCCATGGAGGCGCCGGTCTCGGCCATTTGCCTGGCGGTGCGGATCAGGTATTCCTGAACGACGGCCGTGACATGCGTATCAATCGTGATGATCGGCAGCCCGATTTGGGAAGCCGCCGTCTGCATCGCACTGATTGTGCCGGACAGACCGCTGCAGATCGGCACAGCGAAGATCAGTTCCACGCCCTCAGCTTTTAATTGTTCAAAACATTCCTGAATCCGGCCTAACGACGGCAGGGATGTCGCCATAACCTTCTGCTGCTGAAGCAGCGTGATCAGCTGGTCCTGATCAATGTCTTCCATATCCTGAAGACTGCGGCCGTCGACGCTGATCTGAAGCGGCAGACTGACGATGCCGTCCGCTGCCATTTCAGCCGCGGTTTTCCCGATGCCGCTGTCGGTAACAAAGGCTATTTTCATAGTTTTTCACTCCTTATATGTTTCATTTTAACGCGATCTGATTTAGAAGTAAACTAATATCCACTTACAGAAAAGACGGTTTGTCGACTTTGTGCGAAAGCACAGATCTTCATTGAAATCGAATTGATGAATCAAAGGGCTGAATCAAGGGTTAAAAATAAAGAAGGACAGTTTGGAAAAGCAAAAATAAATCTGGAAAAAACGGAAAGAGGGATGTTTCGATCAAACTAGAAAAAAATTCAATTTGAAATTGACGGAGTCTGAAGAATTTCGTATAATTCACTCAAAAGAAATGATGACGCAAAATGGAAGCGGCGCTGCCCTGACGGAGCGGAACAGGCATGGAAATAAGCCGGAAGGGAAGCCTTCGGTTGAGTGAAGCAGTGGCTGATCCGGCCGCTTTATGGTAAAATAAAAAAGAAGGGAGTGCTGAAAAATGAGTGTTCATCTGCATGCGCGAAGTTGTTATACTTTATTAAACAGCACCCTGACGGTACCGCAGTTGGTAGCTCAGGCCAAACAGGCGGGCTATGAGGCGATCGCCTGCACCGACGAAAAAGTGATGCACGGTGCGATGGAATTCTGGAAGTGCTGCCAGAGGGAACAGATTAAACCGATTTTCGGTTTGGAAGTACAGATTCAAATTGAAGAAGAGATCGTTGCGATGACCGTGCTGGCGCGGGATAATGAAGGTTATGTCGGTCTGATGGAAGCTTCCAGCCGATTGTGCGACGGGCAGAATACGCTGACGCTGGATCAGATCCGAGCGCATCTGGAACACTGGGTGCTGATCGTTTATGGCGAGGGCGGTTTTGTCGAAAGTGAATTGATTCAGGAGGACCGCCGCGGCTTGAGCGATAAGCTGGGCTGGCTGAAGACGCAGCTGCCGTTGTTTTATATGGCGGTCTCGTTTAACGACGCGTCGTTCTGGAAATTGAAGAATATTTTATTAAAGCAGGTGTGCGCGGCGCAGGAAATTCCGACTGTCGCCCTGTCGAAGATTTATTATGGCAAAGCAGAGGATGCCCAGCTGTTTAAAATTGTCAACGGGATCCGGTTGTCCAAGACGATCAATGATAAAACGCTGCCGTCGGTCAACGGCCGCTATCTGCGCACCCCGGCGGAAATGGAACAGCTGTATGACGCCGAGGATCTGCAGGCGAGCGATCACATCGCTTCGATCTGCAATGTGACGATGGAGCTGGCGAAGACGACGCTGCCGGCGTTTCCCTGTCCGCAGGGTGTATCCTCAAAACAATATTTAACCCAGCTGTGTCTGGCCGGCTTGAAGAAACGGCGGCAGGGACAGCCGGAGGATCCGGCGTATCGGCGGCGGTTAAAATATGAGCTGGACGTCATTTTAACGATGCACTTTGAGGATTATTTTCTGATCGTCTGGGATTTCATCCGGTTTGCCCGCAAGGCGGGAATTTATGTCGGACCGGGCCGGGGCAGCGCGGCGGGCTCGTTAGTCGCGTATGTGTTGGGAATCACGCACGTGGATCCGCTGGAATACGGATTGCTTTTTGAACGATTTTTAAATCCGGAGCGGATTTCCATGCCGGATATTGATACCGACTTTCCGGATAACCGGCGCGACGAAGTGATTCAGTATGTCGCTGAAAAGTATGGCGAAAAACATGTCGCGCATATCGCGACGTTCGGTACGCTGGGCGCCAAGCAGGTGCTGCGCGACGTCGGCCGGGTTCTGGAGATTCCGCTGCGTGAGGTTGACATGCTTTGCAAAGCTGTGCCGTTTGGAATTAAGATGACGCTGCAGACGGCGATTCAGCAGAATCCGCGGTTTCACCAGATGGTCTATGCCGACCGGCGGTATCAGGAGCTGTATGAAACCGCCTTGCGGATCGAGGGTCTGCCGCGGCACGTTTCCACCCATGCGGCCGGAATTGTCTTTTCCCGCGCCGAGCTGGAGCAGGTCTGCCCGACAATCCGGATTGAAAACGATCTGCTTTCCACGCAGTATACGATGGAGCATCTGGAGGAACTGGGACTGATCAAGATGGACTTTCTGGGACTGCGCAACTTGACGATCATCGACGATATCGTTCAGCGCGTGCAGCAGCGCCAGCCGCTCGATATTATGAAAATTCCGCTGGACGACGCGAAAACCTACGCGCTGTTAAGAAAAGTCGATACCGTCGGCATCTTCCAGCTGGAATCGGAAGGTATGAAAAATCTGATCCGCAAGATGCAGCCGGCCTGTTTCGACGACATCGTCGCGACGATCGCGCTGTTTCGCCCCGGGCCGATGGAAAACATCCCGGAATATCTGCGCTGCCGGAAGGATCCGTCAGCTGTGCATTACCTGCATCCGGATCTCAAGCCGATTTTGGAAAGTACCTATGGCGTAATGATCTATCAGGAACAGATCATGCAGACGGCGCAGAAGATGGCCGGTTTCTCGCTTGCCCGCGCAGATGTGCTGCGACGGGCGATGTCCAAGAAAAAGCTCAAGGAGCTGCAGTCGCTGCAGAAGGAATTCATCGGCGGCTGTATCCAGCAGGGCTATGATGAAAAACTGGCGAATGAGGTTTATGCATTGATTCTGAAGTTCGCCAATTATGGCTTCAATAAATCCCATTCCGTAGCGTATGGTCTGCTTGCCTATCAGCTGAGCTATCTAAAAGCCAATTTCCCGTTGGAATTCTATACTTCGCTGCTTAACAGCGTGATCGGCGCGGAAGGCAAGACCGCCGAATATATCGACGAATGCCGCCGGCATCAGGTTCAAATTCTGGGGCCATCGGTCAATGCCAGCGACGTGCGTTATTTAATCGAGGGCGAAGCGATCCGCTATCCGCTGCTCGGAATTAAGAATATCGGCTCGGCTGCCTGCATGCAGCTGTTGGCGGAGCGGCAGGAAAACGGGCCGTTTCAGGATTACTACGATTTTGTCACGCGGATGCTGACACGCAGGCTTAACCGGAAAATGATCGAAGCGCTGATCGACGCCGGGGCGCTGGACGAGTTCCACGCCAACCGTCAGAGTCTGCGCCTGTCGCTGGAAGAAGCGATCAGCTACGGCGATTTAGTGCGGATTGAGGTCGGCGGTCAGGTACGGATTGATTTAGGCCTGGTATCCAAGCCGGTGATGGTGATGGCGAAGGAAGATCCGATTGAACGCAGCGAACGCGAACGGGAAGCGCTGGGCTTTTATCTCTGTTCGCATCCGATCCTGCAGGTCAAAAAGAAATTTCAGATCCAGACCGAACCGTTAGTCCGGTTAATGGCGAAGGGCGGTTTTATTGAAGGCTTCGTTTACCTGCAGCGGGTGCGTCAGCATCGCACGAAAAAAGGCGATCTGATGGCGTTTGCGGTCGGCGTGGATGAAACCGCGCAGATCGACTTAGTCGTCATGCCGAGCATTTACGCCCGCAGCACGGCCTTTTTGAACAAAGGCCAGTACGTGTACTTCCAGGGCAAGATGGACAAGGAAGATTCCTGTCTTGTCAACCGGCTGCAGCCGCTGAACACGGATTTCACGCAGAATTCACAATAAAACGATACACTGTTGACCATAAGGAAGGATGATGCACATGGCCAGAATACTTATTGTTGACGACGAACAGATGATCCGCGAGGTCGTCCGGGAATACGCGCTGATCAACGGCTATGAAGTCGCGGAAGCCAGCGACGGACTGGAGGCGCTGGAGTTAGTGGAGAAGGAAGATTTCGACTGCGTGATCCTCGATATCATGATGCCGAAGCTCGACGGCTTTTCCGCGTGCAAGCAGATTAAAAAGATTAAGCCGATTCCGATCATCATGCTTTCGGCCCGTCAGGAGGAATACGACAAGCTGTTCGGCTTTGAGCTGGGCGTGGACGATTATGTCGTCAAGCCTTTCTCGCCGAAGGAGCTGATGGCCCGCGTCAAGGTCATTCTGGAACGCTTCAAAACCAAGGATACCGAAGTCCTGCGCTTTGAAGGGCTGCAGATCAACATCGAGGGCCGCTCTGTCACGGTGGATGGGGAGAAAGCGAATCTGACGCCGAAGGAAATCGATCTGTTGTTATACATGGTTAAAAATAAGAATATCGCCTTATCGCGGATGAAACTGCTGGAAGAAGTCTGGGATTACGACTATTTCGGCGACGACCGGACGGTCGATACACACATTAAGATGCTGCGGCATAATTTAAAAGACTACCGCAAGTTCATCGTTACCGTCCGCGGAATGGGGTATAAGTTTGAAGCTTGATTTTCATGGTATAAAGTTTAATATCTGGCTGTATTTCATGTTGTTTGCGGCCGGACTTTTAGCTTTGGTCGGCGGGGCGCAGCTGCTTTTGATCAAGCCGTATTATCGAAGCAATAAGATTTCGGCGATCAAAGAGGTGGCGGCGACGATTCAGGAGTACGTCATCGACAATCAATGGCTGGACGAGGCGACGATCAAGAAAGCTTCGCAGTTTGCGATCAACAACAATGTCTGCGCTGTCGTTTACAACGACAGCGGCAACGTGGTCTACAATTCTGATTCGCTGGGGGATTCGTGTATTTTCAACCAGACGATTACCGTCGGCTCGACGCAGCTGCAGCCCCTGACCAACGGAAAAGCGATGCGCGAGCTGCTGCTGTTAAGCGACGGGGAGCTTTCGGAAGTGCTGGCGAATCAGCGCAGCGACCAGGAAATGATTCTGTATGGGAAAATGGTGCAGGCCAATCTGGCGAATTTTTATCTGTTTGTCAACAGTCCGCTGGAACCGCTGGATTCCACGCTGACGATTTTTCAGGATCAGTTTTTCTTTCTGGCTTTTTTCGCGCTGATTTTATCCATTGTGATCTCTCTATTTATATCGACAAAGCTGTCGCGGCCAATCGTGCAGATGAAGCACTCCGCCAACGAGCTGGCCAAGGGGCATTACGATATTCATTTCGAAGGCAGCTATTTCAGCGAGATCGACCAGCTGGCGGATACGCTGAACGATGCCACACACAAGCTGAGCAAGGTTGACGAGCTGCGGCGGGATCTGATCGCCAACGTCTCGCACGACATCAAGACGCCGCTGACGATGATCAAGGCGTATGCCGAAATGATCCATGATATCTCCGGCGATATTCCGGCCAAGCGCGACGAGCATCTGGACGTCATCGTGCGCGAGGTCGATTATCTCGATCATCTGGTGACCGACATGGCGGAGCTCTCGAAGATGCAGTCGGGCAGCTATCAGCTGAAGCTCGGTACGTTTAACTTAAGTCAGAAAATCCAGAATATCGTCACGCTGTGCCAGGTCATGATCGACGAGCATCATTATCAGCTGGTGATCGAATGTCCGCGGAGTTTGATGATGACGGCCGACGAGGTCAAAATCAGCCAGGTTATCTATAATTTCCTGTCCAACGCTTTCAAGCATACGCCGGATGGAAAGAAGATCACGATCCGCGCGTTTGAAAAAAACGACTGGATTCAGGTTGAGGTGGAAGACGAGGGCGAGGGGATCAAGAAAGAAGATCTGCCGTACATCTGGGACCGTTATTACAAGATTGATAAAAAATATCAGCGGGCAACCGGCGGCAGCACCGGGCTGGGCCTGGCGATCGTCAAGGCGATCCTGGACAGTCATCACGCGGAGTACGCGGTAGAAAGCGAGGAGGGCAAGGGCTCCCGGTTCTGGTTCAGGATCCGGCGCTCGGCAGAATGGAAAATCAAAATCTAACTGAAGAAGCACGGCAGAACCTGCGTCTGGATTATCTGCCCAAGCTGAGACTGCCGCTGTGGCAGCGCAAGGACATGTTCTGCATGAACACGGACACCGTGCTTTTGGGCGAGCAGATGGTTGTTCGAAAAGGCGAGAGTGTGCTCGATCTGGGCTGCAACAACGGCGCGCTGCTGCTGTACGCCTCGCGTTTTTCGCCGGGTTCCTTAACCGGCGTCGACCTGCTTCCCCAAGCGCTGGCCTTGGCGGCGGAAAACATGCGGATCAACGGTCTGGAAGCGGAACTGATCTGCGCGGATCTGGCGGAGTTTCGTCATCTGCCGTTTGATGTGATCGTCTGTAACCCGCCGTATTTCGCGACGCCGGATCCGGCTTCCGTCAACCGCAATCCTTTTTTAGCGACAGCCCGGCATGAAGCGGGCTGCACGCTGGAAACGCTGTTTGCGGCGGGCGGCCGATTGTTAAAAGACAAGGGCCGGTTCTATCTGGTTCACCGCGCAGACCGGCTGGCGCAGATCATCGCGGCGCTGCAGAACTCGCCGTTAACGCTGCGCGAAGCGACGCTGGTCTTTGACCGCCGTACCCGTCAGGCCACGGCGGTGATCGCTGAGCTGCGCAAGGGAAAGCTCGGCCCGGTGCGTTTCCGCGAACCATTGTGGCGGCCGGAACCCGATCAGGAATAAGGAAAGAACGTCAGCTGAAAAAAGCCGGCGTTTTTTGTTTCTGGAAAGGATCGCGTCCCTGCATTGCCTGAACATCGCTCAAATCCGGAAAGATCGAAAAAAGAAACGATAAGAATGAGGAAGGTAAGCAGGAAAAAATAATCTCTGAAATGATCTCAGTACAAAAGCTTGAAAGGAGTTCGGATGAAACATAAGGAATGCGGCGGGTTCCTGTTGGCTAGCGGGCAGAATCGCGTTTTCCTTCATCACATCTTCATTGGAGGAAGCGAATTAAGAAACAAAAATCCGTTCATTCCGACCTGAAATTGAAAGAAATGGCAACCCGGTCGGAGTTGATTTCAGACGCTAAAACTTTTACAATGAATCTAAGCGAGTTCCCCCCAGCTTTCAGGAGGTCAAAAATGAGAAAACAAGGAAAAAAATGGGCGACGTTTCTTTTGTGCTGTCTGTTGCTGCCGGTAACGCCGGTCAAAGCGGAAACGACGGTGATCGAAATTGTCGATTACCGCGATGGACAGGAAACTGTCCTGCAGACGTTTGGCACCGTGAAAAGTGCGGCGGATTATTATGCCAAGCACCGGGATGACACCAGTGTCGCCAATCTGGGCGTGCGGCAGGATGGGAAGCTGATCGCCGTGGATCAGGGGATCGTCTTCTTCGCCTCGGAAGGCTGCAAGGTCAACACGGAATACAAGGATGCCGACACGGGCAATGATGGTTATCTCAACGGATGCTACGGTGCCGACGGTGCGGCGCTGGACACCGATTTCACACGCATGCAGGTGGATTTCAAAATTTCCGGCGTGCGCGGCCGGGTGAAGCTGGCAGAGGTGACGCTGGTTCCGCTGGATCAGGCTGGCAATTTAAGCAGCTATACGATCCGCGACGGCCGGCTGTATCATCAGATCCGTCAAAGTCAGTCGTCCTCGCGCTATGCGACGATGATCGATCTGGGGCCGGTTCCGGCATATTTGAGCAGTGCTGCTCAGCTTTACAGCTACGACGGTCACTATTTCTATGAAGATCCGGCGGTGATGCTGCAGGATTATCACAACGGAAGCACCGCGTTGTCAGTCAATCCCGCGGAACCCTTTTATTTTTATTATCAATATTTATCCCATCGGTCCTTGTCCTTTTACACGGAAGCGGAACTGACGGATTATTTCCAGAAGACGCTGGGGATCGATCAGTCGATCGTTTCCTATCAGGACCGCGACCGCAATTCCGTTCACGATACGCTGAACCAGTCGCTGTATTATAGCGAGGAAGGCGCGTTCCTGCAGGCGCAGTCGCTGTATGGATCCAATGCGTTAATGATGCTGGCACTGTCGATGAACGAATCGGCCAGCGGCCGCAGTTCCCTGAGTTTTACGCGCAACAATCTGTTCGGCCACGCGGCGTATGACAGCGACGTCGAGGCCAACGCCAAGCGCTATTTCAAGTTAAGCAGCTCCATTTTATCGCATGCCAAAACCTATGTTTCCGCCAGTTATCTCAATCCGAAGAAGTTCCAGTATCACGGCGGATTCTTCGGCGACAAGGCCAGTGGAATGAACGTCAGCTATGCCTCTGATCCGTATTGGGGTGAGAAAGCGGCTTCCTATTATATGCAGCTGGACGAAGCGATGGGATTGAAAGATCTGAACCAGCTGACGCTGGGCATTCATACGGAAAACACCAGTCTTAAAATTCTGAGCGAACCCGCCGCTTCCGCAGAGGTACTCTACACGAGCGGAAAGACGGCGCCGCTGGCGTTAGTGTTATTGGAAAAGCTTGAGAATGGGGAAGGCACATGGTATAAGGTGCAGAGCGAAGCCGCGGTGGCGGAAGATTTTACCTACCGCTTTGAAGACTGCATCGGCTATTTGCCATCATCCAGCTTCCAGCTGATTTTAAATGCGGACCGATTGAATACGCTGCAGCTGAAATCCGCGGTCTTTGACGCGGGTGAAGGAACATTCCCGCAGGGCGGCAGCCGGATCGAAATCGATCTGTTGGAAAACAGCGAACCGTATGCGCCGGAGCCGACCCGGGAAGGCGGCGTCTTTGTCGGCTGGCAGGAAAACAACGGCGTTTATACGGCTGAATATAAGGAAATCCAATCCATTTCGATGATTTCGCTGCCGAAGCAACAATTTGCGAGCGGTTCGCGTATTGATCTTAAAGAGGGATCAGTCCTGGTTCAGTATGCTGATGGAACGCAGGAAGAGAAACCGCTGACCAGTTCCATGGTGAGCGGATTTGATATGAACGCCGACGGGCCGCAGACGGTCACGGTGACTGTCGGCACGGCGGCGACCAGTTACGACATTGAGGTGTCCGAGCCGCTGACCCAAGCCCAGGATGCGCTCAAGGAGGATCTTCAGGCGTTGATCGACGCGATTGATCCGGCGGCGGTCACGGAGCAGCAGAAGACCGATCTGATCCAGCTGAAACAGCGGCTGGACACGACGGAGGTTTCGGCCTGGACGATCGCCCAGATCCGTTCGCTGGATGCGCTGCTGAAACCGCTGTTGGATGGACAGCGCTCGCTGATTCTGAAATCCAGGGACAGCCAGTTTTCGGTTTCCGGGCTGAGTCTGGCGCTGCCGCAGAAAAACCCGGGAAAGAAAAAAGGCATCCCGGACACTTACAAGCTGACGTTGAAAGAAACCGTGCCGGAGGCGGAGGTCCAGGTGCAGGTGAAGACGATTGCCAGCGGCAACGGCGCGGAGATTGAACAATGGTTCAGCGTGTCGGGACAGAAGAACTATGACAAGAAGCTGACGCTGCGCACGCCCCTGTGCGTGACGATGAGTCTGCCGGAGGGCTGGAACAGCTCAAAGAAGGTAACGGTGTGGCGGCTGGAGGCGGGCGACGTCATCCAGATGCCGATGACCCAGAGCGCTTCGACGCTGACCTTCTCGACGGAAGCCTTAGGTCAGTTTGTGCTCGTCAGCCGTCAGACGGTTAACCAATATGAAGACGCGGCGCCGGTTGAGGTCATGACGATCGCCCAGAACGGTTTAGACTGGCCGCAGCTGATGATCAAGGCGCTGGCAGCCGTGATCGCGTTGTTAGTCCTGTTTATCACCGTCCTTGTTTTACAACGGCGGGCGGATAAAAAACGCCGCCGGGCCCTGGCGAGAAGAGCGAAACGCCAGCGCGCCAGCCGCCGATAATTAAAAAAATCCGTGACGGATGAATTTCAGAAGTTCATTCGCTGCGGATTTTTATTTTTTGCGGGATTGAAAGATGTTTTCATGAATCGCCCGGGTGATCACGGCAATCGCTTCGCCGACGTCCTGCTTCATCCCCAGATTGATCCAATCCTGAAGCAAGCCGACAATCGCATGCGTATAAAACCGCACGATCAGTCCCTGTTCCTTGGCGCTTAAATCCGGATGGCTGAGTTGCAGCTGCTGGCGCAGGAAGCCTTCATAAATCTCGCGCAGGACCGTGCCTAAATTGACCCGTCCGTAAGTGTGCAGGGCATGAAGCGTAAACGCCGGATCCTGCCGCAGCTGGGCTGCTGCCGCTTCCAGAGACCGCGCCCAACTCTCCCGCGTCAATAGCGGTTCGACAACGGGGATCAGCCGGCTTTTTAACAGCGCGTCCAGAATTTCGTACTTATCGGAAAAATGATAATAAAGCGTATTGCGGCTGACGCCGGCCACATCGCTGATCTGTCCGATTTGCAGATCATCCAGCGATTTCTTGCGCATCAAGTTTTCTACGGCGTTGAAGAGCGCCTGCCGGGTCAGTTCGGAAGTCGCCATCAGTCTCACTCCTTTTTCATTATTGTAACAAACCCCGGTTCCGCTGTCCAAATTCTTTTGGACAAATTGAGAAATTGCCCAAAAATCGAACAGAACAGGAGAGTGCCCATGGACAAGCGGCGATCCGTTTCTTATCATCAAGCACGGAGGGATAAGTTATGGAATACAACGATTTGCCAAAACCCGCAAGCGAGGCGACCCGCCAGATTCATCAAGCGATGAAGACGCTGCTGGATTTTGACGATCCGCATGAGAAAGAATGCGCGCTGCGCAACTGTCTGAAAAAAGTAGAAAATCTGGAAATCAAAAACGCGGAAGGCGAAGTGATCTGGAGTCAGAAAATCGCCTGTCTGGATCAGGAACAGGAAGTGGAAACGATCAATCCGAGCCTGTACCGCAACGCCTGGCTGAATCATCAGACCGGTTTGTTCAAGGTTGTCGACGGAATTTTTCAGGTCCGCGGCTACGATATGTCCAATCTGACCGTCATCGCCGGGGAAACCGGCTGGATCGTCTGCGATCCGCTGATCAGCTGTGAATGCTCAGCCGCGGCGCTGGCCTTAGTCAATGCCGTGCTTGGAACGCGGCCGGTTTCCGCGGTTGTAATTTCACATCCGCATCTTGATCATTTCGGCGGAATCAAGGGCATTGTCAGCGAAGAAGCGGTTCAAAACGGTTCGGTTCCAATCATTGTGCCCGAGCATTATACCGATTACGCCGCAAGCGAGAATGTCTATGCGATGAACGCGATGCAGCGGCGGGCCTGTTACCAGTATGGAACAGCGCTGGATTTTGGCGAAACCGGCGCGATCGCGATGGGGATCGGGATGGGGCAGTCGCGCGGGACGGTCACGTTTATCCGGCCTACGGATGAAATCCGGCAGACGGGGGAAAGACGGATCATCGACGGCGTGGAATTTATTTTCCAGATGACGCCGGAAACAGAATCCCCGGCGGAAATGTGTTGGTATCTGCCGCAGTTCAAGGCCTTATGGATGGCTGAACTGTGCAATGCGACGATGCATAATTTATATACGCTGCGCGGCACGCAGATCCGTGACGGCAATGCGTGGGCGTTCGCGATCACGCAGGCCAGAGCGCTGTTTGGCAGCGAGGCCGAAGTGCTGTTTCAGGCGCATAACTGGCCGCACTGGGGGAATCAGGAAGTCAACGAAATTCTGGAGGAAACCGCGGCGGTGTACAAGTTCATCAACGATCAGACGCTGCTGTATATGAATAAGGGCCTGACGCCGAATGAAATTTCCCATACGATCCGGCTGCCGAAGTCGTTAGAAAGAGTGTGGACGACCCGGCCCTATTACGGTACGCTGTCGCACAATGCCAAAGCGGTCTATCAGCGCTATCTGGGCTGGTATGACGGCAATCCGGTCAATCTGAATCCGCTGCTCCCATCCGAGCAGGGGCAGAAGCTGATCGAGCTGGCCGGCGGCCTTGAGGCTGTGTTGGAACAAGCGGAAAAAGCACTGGAAAAGGGTGAATATCAATGGGCGGCGGAGCTGGCCAACGCCGTTGTCTTTGTCCATCCCGACCATATGAAAGCCCGCTATCTCTGCGCGGATGCCTTGGAACAACTGGGCTATCAGGCTGAATCCGGCCCCTGGCGCAACTGTTATCTCAACGGCGCGGACGAACTCCGCCACGGGGTCAAAACAGGCCGGCAAGCGAAAAACTCCGGGGATCTGGCCCGCTGTATGGACAGCCGCATGATGCTGGACTATCTGGGTATTCTGATTGACGGCGAACAGGCGGAGGACAAGGATATCAAGCTGAACTTGACAATCACGGACACCCAGGAAAAGTTTTGCGTGCATCTGATTCACGGCGCTCTGTTAGTTTATCCAAAGATTCACGAAAAAGATGCCCGGGCGACGCTGACGATGCCGCGAATGGGGCTGGCGGCCATACTTTCCCGCAATGGGGATCTGCAGGCAAAGCTGATTCAGATCGACGGCGATCCGAATTGTATCGCGGAGCTGACGGAGGCCATCACCGATTTTGACAAACGCTTCGCGATCATCGAACCATAGCGTAAAAGTAAAAAGAAAACGTGGCGAGGACAGATTGTTTTTAAACTGGAACAGCGCGGAAGCAAAAAAACTTGGCAAGGACAGATTGCCTTTCAAACCGGAAAGGCAGCCTGCAGACCAAGTTTTTTTTATTGGCTTTTTAAGACTTTTATAATTTCAAAATTATATCAGAGATCAACACCCAGAACCCGCGCCAGATTGCCGCCCAGGATCCGCTGCTTTGCGTCTTCATCAATCGGCAGACGCAGGATTTCATTCATCGCTTCCGTGATTTTTTCAGCGTTGTTGTAAGGAAAATCCAATCCGAACAGACACAGCTCATCGCTGGTCATGTGCAGCAGCGTCCGCACCTTCTCCTGACCCAAATACCAGAAGCGGTTGCGGTCATTGTCAAATACGCTCGTTAATCCGGCATAGATGTTGCATTTTCCGGTTTCCTCTGCGCGGTTGTTCAGGATCACGGCCAGCGCTTCGTTAAAGAAGCAATAGCCGCCGACGTGTTCCATCGAGAATTTCAAGTCCGGAAAATGCCAGGCGACTTCGTCAAACAGCAGCGGCTGATAATCCTTGATTCGATGCCAGTGCACGCCGGTATGAAACGACAGAAATAATCCTGCCTCTTGCGCGGCCGCGTAAACCTGAAACGCTTCCGGCCCGTCGATCGCAAATTTCTGGAAAGCCGGATGCAGCTTGATGCCTTTCAATCCCAGTTCGCGGATTTCTCTGACCTGTCCGGCCAGATCCTGTCCGTGGATGTCCACGACGCCGAAGCCCGTCAGCTCCGGATGGGCTTTCAGTTCTTCCGCCATCCACAGGTTTGGGTTATAGTCCAGACCCCATTCGTAAAACGGCGCGAAACAGACGCATTTCTCAATTCCTGTTTTATCCATGACTTCAAGCAAAGCGCTGACCGTTCCGTCTGCCCGCTGATCCCGGCGGAACACATGCGCATGATTGGCAAATATTTTCATAATCCGATTTCTCCTTCTGTTTAGATTATACAAGGCTGATGAAAAAAGAAAAGAGGAGGGAGGGAGAAAAGCGTCAATTCAGGATTGACATTTTTCACTTATAGTAATACAGTTAATACAGATAGTACAGATGATACAGATTGGAGGCGGGAGCTTGTTTCTGATCAATACGCAAAGCAACGAACCGATTTACGAACAGATTAAACGTCAGATCGTCCGGTTCGTGGAAGCCGGCGTGCTGCAGCCGGATGAGAAGTTGATTTCGGTGCGCTCGCTGGCTCAGCAATTAAATATTAATCCCAACACCGTGCAGAAAGCCTATCAGGAACTGGAAGCGGAAGGTGTGCTGTATACGCTGCCGAAAAAAGGGGTGTTTGTCCGCGGCCGGCCTGCGGATGGAAAAGTTTGCGGTGTGGAAACGGAAGTCCGGCAGCTGCTGAAGTTATGCCGCATGCTGAAGATCAGCACGGACGAGCTGATCGAAATCATAAGGAAGGAAGGGGAAAATAATGTTGAACGTTGACAACATAACAAAGTCGATTCAATCGAAGGCAATCGTCAAGGATTGCAGCCTGAGCGTGCAGGCCGGTCAGATCTGCGGGCTGGCGGGACCCAACGGCGCCGGGAAAACGACGCTGCTCAACTGCATCGCGGGCGTGTTGGAGCCGGAAGCGGGACGGATTGAACTGGATGGTAAAGATTTAATTCATGAACCGCTGAACCGGAAAGCGCTGTTTTTGATCAGCGAGGACTTTGACGAAGGTCAATTTTTCACGATTCGTCAGATGAAAGAATTTTACAGCATGTTTTATTCGCTTGATGAGGAGGTGTTTGCGCAGCATTTAAAGCATTTTCAGCTGGCGGAAAAGCTGCGGATCAACAGCCTGTCGAAAGGTCAGAAACGTCAGACGTTGTTTTCCATCGCGCTGAGTCTGGATCTGCGGTTATTGATGATCGACGAAGTGTTCGACGGCCTGGATTGGAACGTCCGGCGGTATCTCATGCGGTGTCTGACGGATAAGATCAGCGATGGATCCATGGGCGTGCTGCTGGTCTCGCACAGTTTAAAAGAGATCAAGGGAATTTGCGATCAATGTTTCTTGATGAAGGATCAGACGATCATCGCTCAGCAGGATCTGCTGGAGAATCATCTGTTTCGCGTGCAGCTGGTGTTTCTCAAGGAGTGTGAGCTGGATTTGAAGATGCTGGAAATCGTGCAGGCCGAGCGGATCGGAAAGTGCTGGAACGCCGTTGTGCGCGGAGAGGAACGGGCGATCCGCGGCGTAATTGCCGGGCTGTCCCCGGCGTTGGCCGACGTTCAGCCGCTCAGTCTGGAGGATTATTTCAGTCTGATGACAGATTCGACATGGAAGGGGGATGAGGAGAATGACGGAGAAGTATTTTAAATATTTGATGAAACAATCGCTGCCGCTGTTTGCGTTGATTTTGGTTTTTGGGCTGTTGTTCTCGCTCGGTTTTATCAATCCGGATAATCTTCCGGCCTATTTGGCCATCGTATCGCTGGCGATTCCGTTTCTGTTTCAGTTCTGGCAGTTCCGGCGAAAAACGGCGTACACCTATGGGGCGCTGCCAATGGATCGAAAGAAATTTGTCATTGCCCGGCTCGGCGTCGTTCTGTTTCTGGTGCTGGTTCCGGCGATCCTTCTTCTGTTCGCGGTGGTCGTTCGCGAGAGCATCTCTTTAACCTCGATGATCTCGCTGATGTTGAACTGGATCTGCCATCTGTTTCTGATGACTTCGCTGAATCTGTTGATTCTGAGCGTCTGCCATTCAGCGGCGGAAGGGATCATTGCGTTAGCTGGATATCTCTTGTTGCCGATGACGATTCTTAATAATCTGTCCGATATCCTTCGTCAGCATCTTCTGTTTGGGTTTAACAGCCCCCGATGGCTGGACTTTCTATCACCCTGGATCTATGGCTTCAGTAAGATGAGCGGCGATTTTCAGGAGTTTTTAACCGGTGCCTTTACGGGAGAGCGCTGGGATGGGATGGAATTAGGGCTTGTCTTTCTGATCGGCGCGGCGGCCCTGACGCTGACCCTGCGCTTAAGCCGGAAATTCCATAATGAGGAGGCCGGCAAAGGCTTCCGCTCAGCAGGGGTGCTGCCGGTTTTATCCTCGGCTTATGCGTTTCTGCTGATGCTGAACTGCACGCAGGGTTTGCCGCGCAGCCGCAGCTGGATTTTGATGGCGCTTCTGATGATTCTTGTTTATTTCGGCGGACTGATGCTTTACCGGCAAAGCTTAAGACCATCGCGTAAAGAGATCGTTGGTTTTCTGGCGATGGGATTGATCGCGTGGGGGATTAACCTGGGGATTCGTCCGCTCTGTTACCGTCTTGATAAACGGGAAATTCAAAAAATGAACGAAGTATCCATGGAATATTATTTATATAACGACAAGCGGATGATCCCCGAAAATCTGCTATGCAAGGTCGAAGTTGATCAGGTAAAGGATCCGTTAGTGCTGAACGAATTGCGGGGGTGGATGAAAACTTCGCTGGAAGGAATTTATCAAGATGCCAGCTATTACGAATATGATGACTGGAACGATGATGCTTCGCGGGCAATGCAGGTGCGTTTTCACGATTATAAAAATTTAACTTATTATAAGAATATCCCGGTAGATTTAATGTCCGGCAGCAAAGTTGTCCAGCTGTTTTATCAGCAGGATCTGCCGGAAGGCTGCCAGCCACAATGAACCGAAACAGTCATAAGATTTAACTGATCATTTAATTTTGAACTTAGCTAAAAAGCTGCACAAACTTTCTGTTCGTGCAGCTTTTATGGATACCTTTACTAATGATTTGAATGACATTTAATTTTAGAGGTTTGCCAAGCGATTACCCTTTACACGATTATGCAATTTCAGTTTCTTTCGATTTTCATTTAAACAAAGAAAGTAAATCGCAGATTAAAAACACTCCGCACGAAACGGAGTGTTTTGTAAGAATTCAGCCAAGATATTTGATCGCCAACATGAATACGCCCAAAATAAACAGGACAACGCCGGTGACCTGATTGAGCTTTTTCGGTTCTGCCTTGTTGGCGAAGCGCGCGGCGATCATCGCGCCCAGATAGGTGAAGAAGACGCTGCTGATCAACGGGAACCACTGGATCGTGCCGCTGATCGCAAAATGACTGAGAGCGCCCGTTAAGGCGGTAAACGTCATGATGAACACGCTGGTGCCGACCGCTGTTTTTAAATCGTAACCCAGCACGCTGACTAAGACCAGCAGCATCATCATGCCGCCGCCGGCGCCGATAAAGCCGCAGATTAAACCGATCAGGACGCCGCAGGCCAGCGATAACAACGCTTTCTGTTTTGCGGTGCGGGTCTGATTTTTAGAGCTGGCGCTCATGACCGGCTTGACGATAAAGCGGATACCGAGGATCATCGTGATCCAGACGGAGAAGCTGCCCAGCGTCGTCTGCGGCACTAACGAGCCCAGCCAGCTGCCGACCATCGTAAAGATCACCGTCGAAATCATCATGATCAAGCCGTTGCGGATGTCCAGATTCTTGTGCTTGTAATAGGTGAAGGCTGAAACAGCCGAGGCCAGCACGTCGGAGGCCAGCGAGATGCCGACGGCTTCATAAGCGTTGAAGCCCAATAAGGTGACCAACATCGGCGTGATGACCGCGGCTGCCGACAAGCCCGCCAGTCCGGTCGCAATGCCCGCGCCTAATCCTGCGATCATCGTGACGATCAAAATAGTCATATTCATCAATTCAGCTCCTTTAAATAGTTTATTTGTAAACTATTTATAAATTATAAAGAGCGGAGAACGAATGTCAAGAAAAACTGTCTGCGCTTGTTGACAAAGCTGGTGATTTGTCAAAAAAACCGCTGGGATTCAGCGGTTTTGGCGTTGTGCAAGCGGGATGTAATCGGCTAAGTCACCGACGTATTTGCCGGCTGGCCGAACGATCTTGTCGCAATACAGCTTGTTTTCAATGTTGTGGGCAAGCCAGCCGACCATCCGGCTGGCGGCGAACAGCGGCGAGTAACAATCTTCCGGGATGTCCAGCATGGAATAAACCAGCCCGCTGTAAAAGTCGATGTTGCTGCTGACATGAATCCCTTTGCGGCGCAAGATGACCTGCTTCGCCAATTCTTCAGTGCGGCGGTAGAACTGATATAAGCGGGAACGGTTTTTCTCCTGCGCCAGAATTTCAATCTGCGCTTTTAAGATTTCGCTGCGCGGATCGGAAAGGGTGTAGACGGCATGCCCCATGCCGTAGATCAAACCTTTGCCGTCGAAGAACTGCTTATCCATGATCTGTTCTAAAATCCGGGTGATCTGTGCGTCGCTGGCGTCCAGCCCCAGCTGCTTCAGCATCGCGTCCATCATCCGCCGGGCGGAGATGTTCGCTCCGCCATGGCGCGGACCCTTCAGCGAGCCTACGGAAGCCGCCATCGCGGAATAAATATCTGTACCTGTGGAAGCGACGACGATATTGGTAAATGTGGAATTGTTGCCGGAGCCATGATCGGCGTGCAGCACCATCATCAGATCCAGAATCTTTGCTTCCTGCGGCGTGAACTGTTGATCGGGTCTTAATAAGGACAGGATGTTCTCCGCGATCGACAGCTCAGGCTTCACCGGATGGACGATCAGGCTCTTGTTTTCAAAGAAATGTGCTTTTGCGGCCATCGAGTAGCACAGGATCGCCGGCATTTTCGCCAGGATCGACAACCCCTGATCCAGCGTGTTGGCAACCGAGATATCGTCGGCCACAGGATCCTCCCCATACAACATCAACAAGGCCTTCTGGATCTGGTTCATCACGTTCATGCTTGGATAACGCAGGATGTTGGTCGCCAGAAAGCCCTCCGGCAGCGTGTAGCGTCCGCGCAGTTCAGCGGTAAACAGATCCAGCTCCGACCGGCTTGGCAGATGCCCGAACAAAATCAGAAAGCACGTTTCCTCATAACCGCAGATCCGATCTTGATCGAGATTCCGGCACAGCTGGGTGATCGGAATACCCCGATAGTACAGCTCACCGCGATCGTCCACCTTTTTCCCGTCGACCAGCTTGTAGCCGACGACGTCCGCGATCCGGGTCAGACCGATCAAGACGCCGGTGCCGTCTTCATTGCGAAGACCTTTCTTTACGTCATATTTTGTGTATAATTCATTGTCGATTTTATTTTCCGGGATTGATTCCTGGAAGATCTTCTGCAGCTGACTGTTCATGATTTCACCTCAATGGTTCTAGTTTACTACAAAAATGAAAGAAATGACACAGAAAAGAAAACAATTTACTTTTCTGTGTAAAGACTTTCAAAAGTGGAAACGAGCTGATATAATAAAGTCTATGAAAGAAGGGGTTGGATGAAGACACTGGCGGAAAAAATCTTAGCGGCGCATTGCATAGCGGGCGAGCTGAAGGCGGGCATGCCGATCGAAATCAAGATCGATCAGACGCTGACACAGGATGCGACGGGGACGATGGCTTATTTACAATTTGAGGCGATGGGATGCGAGCGGGTCAAGACGGAATGCTCGGTGAGCTATGTCGATCACAACACGCTGCAGAACGGCTTTGAAAACGCTGACGATCATCAATATCTGCGCACGGTCGCGGATCGTTACGGCATTCTGTTCTCCCGGCCGGGCAACGGGATTTGTCATCAGGTGCAGTTGGAGCGGTTTGACAAACCGGGCAAGACGCTGCTGGGTTCGGATTCCCATACGCCGACCGCCGGGGCGATGGGAATGATCGCAATCGGCGCGGGCGGACTGGACGTGGCCTGCGCGATGGCGGGTATGCCGTTTTCCTTAACGATGCCGAAGATCGTCAACGTGCGGCTGATCCACCGGCTGCCGCATGGCGTCGGGGCAAAGGATATCATCCTGAAGGTTCTGTCGCTGATGAGCGTCAAAGGCGGCGTCGGCAAGATCCTGGAATATACCGGTGAAGGTCTGCTTGATTTAAGCGTGCCGGAGCGCAGCACGATCTGCAACATGGGCGCGGAGCTGGGCGCGACGACGTCGCTGTTTCCCAGCGATGAGAATACCCGTGAGTTTTTAACCAAGCAGGGCCGTGCCGCTGACTTTATCGAGCTGAAGCCCGATGCGGACGCTGTGTATGACGAAGTGATCGAAATTGACTGCGCCGCGCTGAAACCGCTGGTCGCTTGTCCGCACTCCCCGGATTTAGTCAAGCCGGTCGAGGAGCTGGCGGGGTTGAAGGTCGATCAGGTCGCGATCGGTTCCTGTACGAATTCCTCGTTTACCGATTTGCTGGAGGTGGCCCGGATTCTCAAAGGCAAGACCGTTCATCCGGAAGTTTCACTGGTGATTTCCTTCGGCTCCAAGCAGGTGCTGCGGATGCTCAGCCGCTGCGGGGCGCTGGATGATCTGATCGCGGCGGGAGCGCGGGTGCTGGAAGCGACGTGCGGACCGTGTATCGGAATGGGACAGAGTCCGCAGTCAAACGGCGTCTCGCTGCGCACGTTCAACCGCAACTTCTATGGCCGCAGCGGCACGCTGAGCGCGGGGATCTATCTTGTTTCCCCAGCCACCGCGGCCGCCAGCGCGATCGCCGGCGTTCTGTGCAGCGCGGAAACAATCGACTATGCCAAGCCGGAGATGCCGGACGCTTATCTGATCGACGACACGATGCTGATCCAGCCCAGCTGTGATCCGGCGGTAGAAATAAAACGCGGCCCGAACATTAAGCCGTATCCGGCCAAGGCTCCGTTAGCGGAAACGATTGAAGCGCAGGTCATGATCAAGGTTGGGGATAACATCACAACCGATCACATCATGCCGGCCGGAGCCAAAATTTTGCCATACCGCAGCAACATCGAAAAGATCAGCGAGTTCTGTTACAGCCAGATCGATCCGCAATTCCACGATCGCTGTCTGCAGTATGGGGGCGGGTGGATTATCGCCGGGGAGAACTACGGGCAGGGCAGCTCGCGCGAACATGCCGCGCTGGCGCCGATGTATCTGAAGATTCAGGCGGTAATCGCCAAGAGCTATGCCCGGATTCATCGCCAGAATTTGATCAACGCCGGAATTGTGCCGCTGGTCTTTGAGCATCCGGACGACTATGAGCGAATTGCGATGCTCGATACGCTGGCGCTGGACTGCGGCAAGCTGGCGGAAGGCCAGCCGCTGACGATTACGGACGCGAAGGGCTTCTCCTTCACGGTCCAGCATCATTGCACTGCGCGGGAGCTGGAAATTCTGCGGGCCGGCGGTCTGCTGAACCTGATTAAAATCAAGAACCAGAAAACTGAAGCATAACCTGAAAGCTGACGCAAGTCAGCTTTCTTGATGTTTTCTTCAACTTTGAAATGCTTAGGCCAATGCTTTCATTGGCAGATCGCGCTTATTAACAGAAAAACAAAATTGAACTTCCCGATAAGAAAGCGTATAATCAGACAAGTTCAGAGAAATGGGGGAAGACAATGTTTACCAATCAAAAGTTAAAACAGCTGATCATACCGTTAGTGATCGAACAGATCCTGGCGGTGTTGGTCGGCATGGCAGATATCATGATGGTCAGCAGCGTTTCTGAGGCTGCGGTTTCGGGCGTATCGCTGGTCGATTCGATCAGCATTCTGATCATCAATATCTTTGCGGCGCTGGCCACCGGGGGCGCGGTTGTCGCGGCGCAGTATCTCGGCCGGCGGGAAGAGGAACAGGCGTGCTTCTCCGCGAAGCAGCTGATCTTGTGTACGACGGCGATTTCCGCGGTGATCATGGTGATGTTTCTGATTTTCGGTCATCAGCTGATTTCCCTGATCTTCGGCAAGGTGGATCCGGAGGTGCTTGCCAGTGCGCAGACCTACCTGTTTATCACGTCGATGTCCTATCCGTTTATCGCGTTGTATAATTCCTGCGCGGCGTTATACCGGGCGATGGGCAATTCACGGATTTCAATGGTGACGTCGCTGATCATGAATTCGCTCAATATCGTCGGCAACGCGATTCTGATTTACGGTTTGGGCATGGGCGTGGAAGGTGCGGCGATCCCGACGCTGATTTCGCGGATCGTCTGCGCGGTGCTGATCGTCGTGATGCTCCGGCATCGGCAGGATCAGATCCGTTTGGATTCGTATTTCCATCTGGGCTTTGACTGGACGATGATCAAACGGATCTTACAGATCGGTGTCCCGAACGGATTAGAAAACGGCATGTTTCAGATCGGCAAGATTCTGGTACAGAGCTTAGTCGCGATGTTCGGCACCGCTTCGATCGCGGCCAACGCCGTCGCCAACAACTTCGCGTCGATGGAAGTCATTCCCGCCGCGGCAATCGGTCTGGGCTTGGTCACGGTGGTCGGCCAGTGCGTCGGCGCCGGGAAGATCGAGGAAGCGCGATATTATACGAAGAAGCTGATGAAATGGGCGTATATGGCTTCGATCGCTTTGAACGTCTGCATTCTGCTGGGAGCGAACGTCTTACTGAAGCTGTATAATCTGTCGCCGGAAACGCTGGACATCGCGTTTAAGCTGTTGTTTATCCACGGCTTCTTCGTGATGGTGATCTGGCCGGTTTCCTTCACGCTGCCCAATGCGCTGCGGGCAGCCAACGACGCGCGTTTTACGATGAGCGTTTCGATTGCGTCGATGTGGATCTGCCGGATCGGTCTGAGCTATGTGTTCGGACTGGTTTTCAAGCTGGGCGTTGTCGGTGTCTGGCTGGCGATGATTTGCGACTGGTTTGTGCGTTCCGCTTTCTTTGCGGTCCGCTTCCGCGGCGACCGCTGGACCCGCCGTCAGCTGATCGAAGGCTGAAGCCGGTATCTGAAGTAGGGACAGCCGGGAAAGCGGCAGGAATGTCGTGTGCCCAAAGGACTGTTGGAAGGTTCTCATGCTTCAGCCGATTTTTGACGAGTATCCCAAGCTGGCGCAATTTCAGCTGACGGCGGGGATGGTTGCTCGGCATAAGGGCCGGCAATATTGTCGGATCTGATCACACCGTCAACATTGCTGAAGCGGAATCCTGCTTTTCTGAAAGTCTTTGAGCTTCAGGACGGGATTGGCTGATCGTGATCCGCAGCAAGCTGACGTTTACGATCGGCACGCAGGGCCGCTTAATCGAGCTGATTTATCAAGACCAAGGGGAAATTGAAGAATTCTGACAGAGCGCAGGATTCTTTTCTTTTTCTGTGGTCCGTTTCCTCAGGAATCATTCTAAAAAACTTGAAAATAATTCAATGTTTCGCTACAATGAAGAAAACAGGAAAAAGAAGGGTGGCGATCCCGATGCATGATATCTGGAATCCATGGCATGGCTGCACGAAGATCAGCGAGGGCTGCGAGCATTGTTATATGTATTTTCTCGACCGCCAGCGGGGGCAGGACGGAGCCCAGATCCGGCGGGTTGCAAGTGGCTTCGACATGCCGGTAAAGAAAGACCGGCGCGGATATTATAAGATTCTAAGCGGCGAGCGGGTGCGCGTATGCATGAACTCTGATTTTTTCCTGGCTGAGGCTGACCTCTGGCGAAAGGAAGCCTGGCAGATCATGAAAAAACGTTCGGACGTTATCTTTTTCCTGCTGACAAAACGTCCTGAGCGTGTGGCGGCGTGTCTTCCGGCGGATTGGGGAACGGGTTGGGAAAACATCTTTTTTAATGTGACTGTGGAGAATCAGAAACGGGCGGAATCGCGGATGGACTGGTTATTGAAGCTGCCGTTTCAACATAAAGGGGTGATGTGCGCACCCTTGATCGGTCCTGTCGACTTGTCGCCATGGCTCGCCAGCGGCCAGATCGAACAGGTGATCTGCGGCGGGGAAAATTACGATGGCGCGCGGCCTTGCGATTATCGCTGGGTTCAAGCTCTGGGGGCGCAATGCCGCCGGGCCGGGGTGACTTTTAATTTCATCGAAACCGGCTCGGTTTTTGTCAAAGACGGGAAAACGTACCGCATGCCGTCCAAGCGTCTGCAAAGTGAAATGGCATGGAAATCCGGACTCAGCTTCCGCGGCCGTCCGCAGGTCTTTCATTTGGAAGACGAATATGGCCCAATTCCGCCGGAACGGTTATATCAGCCTTATTTTGGATCCCATTGCCAGCGCTGCGGCGGACAGCTGACCTGCAACGGCTGCACCCACTGCGGGCGCTGTGAGAAAAAGCAGACGACGTCAGGACACCCATTGCAGCTTGATCGGATTACCGGAAAGAAGGACTGAACGACGTTAAAAATCGGCGAATTTTCCAAACTGAAGCCGATCTTGAGCCGCAAGCTTCGCTGCTGGTTGTCAGGGGGCTGGAAGAAAACGGAAAGCATCTCAACGGCCCCGATCGGCAAATCATACATTGTGGACTTTGGAATGAAACGGATTCGCAGCGATATCTGACTGAGATTCAGATCCCGGTCCGCAATGAAATTGAAGTTCCTCCTGCTTCACGAACAGGAGGAATTTTATTTTTCACTTGACTCTCACAGCGTGTCAGGGTTTATCGTGAGATCACACGAAAGGAAGGCATCGTGTGGCGCACGTATATCGACGCCCATGAGGCATGCCGATCCTGGCCCTCAAGCCATATTCACCTGGCTTTGACCGTCTGGAAGCGCCGCGGGTGGCCAAACTGGTGTGAGGCGCTGGCAATGAATTTGGAACAATCCGACGAGTTTAACTGAAAAACGAATCTTTTTTTTATTAAGACCACGGACAGGAAAAGCGCGGCGGCATCAAAAAGAAACTGCCTGAACAGCGTTTTTTTGATCCGGGAAACCAGCGAGGAGAATCCGTTCGCAAATCCTGCCGGAATGGCTTTGGCGCAAACGTTTAGCAAATTCAGTCCGGATTTTGAAAAAGAATGGCAATCGAATACTGTTAACCCTGTGAAAAAGACCTGATTCTTGATCGGCGGGCTGGAACATACACTGTCAAACAGGAGGCGCTGTATGAAAAAGATTGCGGTATTTTTTCTGACGCTGACGTTGTTCTGGACGCCGCTGCACGCGGATGGTTCGTATATTGTGATCAGCGGCAACGACGGCAATGTTCTGGAAGCTGAAAATGAACACGAAGTTCGCTCGATCGCCTCGATCTCAAAAATCATGACCGCGGTGGTCGCGCTGGAAAACGGGGATTACATCGACCAGTGGATTATCGGCGACGAAGTGACGAATGTGACAGGCAGTATGATCTGGATTCAGAAAGGGCAGCAGGTTTCGATGCGTTCGCTGCTTTACGGCATGATGTTAAAGAGCGGCAACGATGCGGCGGTTGCGATCGCCCACCGGGTCGGGGGCGGATCGGTTGAAAAATTCATTCAGATGATGAATGAAAAAGCGGCGGCGCTGGGGATGAAGGATACAGAATTCCATAACCCCAACGGCATGGACGTTGAGGAGGAAGGCAATTATTCCACGGCGTATGATATGGCGCTTTTGATGCAGTACGCGATGACGCTGCCGCAGTTTCGGGAGATCGTTGCGACGCAGTTTTACACAAGCGAATGGGGCTCACGCTGGAAAAATTCCAACAAGCTGCTGAGTAATTTTGAATTCTGTACCGGCGGCAAGACCGGTTTCACCAACAAGGCCGGGGAAACGCTGGTCACCGCAGCGCAGAACGGCGAGCTGGAATACATCGTCGTGACGCTGGCCGTGCCGGACCGCTGGACGTTTCACGAACAAAAGTATCGGAAAGCGATGGAAATGTGCGAGCTGATCACGCTGCAGCCGGCCGGTTCGATCGAACAGGAAGGCTATATCGCTCAGCTGGACCAGCCGTTTGAAGTCGTCGTTAAAAAGGAAGAAGCGGGACAGGGACAGTACACAATGACGCTCGATAAAAGTAAAAATGAGCTGACGCTGTGCTGGACCGATCCTTCGCACACGGTGGTCAAGACACTCCCGGCCGTTAAGCCGCCGCGGAAGTTCTGTTTCTGGAGGTGGTGCGTATGAATCTGATCTGGATCCTGTTGATTCTGGCTTCACTGACGTATGGTCTGTTGACCGGATCAGTCAGTTCTGTGAATCAGGTAATCGTCAACGTCGGCCGCGAGACGCTCGAGCTGGCGCTGCCGTTGGTGGCGGCGACCTGTTTCTGGAGCGGAATTCTCAATATCGCACGGGAGGTCGGTCTGCTGAATATGCTGCAAAAGCTGTTGTCTCCGTTGCTGCGGTTTCTGTTTCCGGATCTGCGCGACGATCCGGAAGCGCTGGGCTACATTGCCGCCAACATTACAATTAATGTATTCGGACTGGGCTCGGCCGCAACGCCCAGCGGCCTTAAGGCGATGGAGTGCATGCAGCGGCACAATCCGGATAAGAAAACCGCCAGCCGTGCGATGGTCACGTTTTTAGTGCTGAACACCGCCGGCGTGACCATCTTGTCAACGACGATCGTTTCGCTGCGCGCGCAGTTCGGCGCGCTGAATCCGACCGATTTCATGCCGCTGGCGATCATTGCGACCAGCTGTGCGTCGATCGGCGGCCTGGCGCTGGATCGGTGGGTGAATTACCGTGGAAAGTAGCCTGTATATTCTGCCGATCTTAATCCTTTTGATCTTCGCGTTCGCCCTGCTGCGGAAGTTCAACGCCTATGATGCGTTTGTCAGTGGCGCAAAAGAGGGACTGTCGTTGTTTGTCACGCTGTTTCCGAGCTTGCTGGCGATGATGTTTGCGGTGTCGCTGCTGCGGGAAAGCGGGCTGTTTACCGTGATGGCCCGACAGCTGGGCAACGTGTTTCCCGCGATTCCTTCGGATATCTTCGCGCTGGCCTTCTTCCGTCCGATCTCCGGCAGCGCGTCGCTGGCAATTCTCGTTGATATCTTGAAAACGCTGGGACCGGACTCGCTGGCCGGCAAAATGGCAAGCGTCATTCAGGGCTCGACGGATACGACGCTCTATGTCATTACGCTCTATTTCTCCTCGGTGGGGGTGAAGAAAATCAAAAATTCGCTGCCAATCGGTTTGTTTGCGGATGTGATCGGCATTGGTGTAGGTATCTGGCTGACGCTGCAATTCCTTGTTTAACGCCGATTTCTCTGTTCTTTCCCGGTCTTGTCTGGTAAAATAAGAAGGCAAAGGATGGAGATAAACGATGGATCGATTACAAAAAATTATTGCGGCCAGCGGTCTGACCTCCCGGCGCAAGGCAGAAGAATGGATTCTGCAGGGACGCGTCAAGGTCGACGGACAGGTCGTAACGGAGCTGGGTGTAAAACCGCGCAAAGGGGCTTTGATCGAAGTTGACGGCAAAGCCATCGCGCGTGAAGATAAAGTCTATTATGTCATGAACAAGCCGAAGAAGGTGCTGTGTACGCTCAATGACGAGCATGACCGGCGGACGGTTGTGGATTTGATGACGGATGTGCCGCAGCGGGTGTTTCCGGTCGGCCGGCTGGACTACGACACGACCGGCGTACTGATCATGACGAACGACGGAGAATTCGCGAATGAAATTATTCATCCCCGCTATCACATCGCCAAGGTATACGAGGTGACGATCAACGGGATTTTGAAAACGGAAGAAATCAAACAGCTGGAACAGGGCGTCGTGCTGGATGATGGAATCAAGACGCTGCCGGCGAAGCTGTGGGTGACGAACAAGGATTTCGCACATGAACAGACGATGTTTGAATTGACGATTCAGGAAGGCCGCAACCGTCAGATCAAGCGGATGCTGGAAGTCTTTGGCTACGAGGTGCGCCGGCTGCATCGGCGCTCGTTGGGCCCGATCACGGTCCGCGGCTTGAATCCTGGCGAATATCGGCTGATGAAACCGTTTGAGGTTAAGCAGCTGCGCCGGCTGGCGAACGAGGGCCGGCTGAAATAATGCGGTACAGTACATTGTTGTGGGATCTGGACGGCACGCTGTATGATTTTGAAAAAAATCAGGAGCGGTCGCTGCGGCGGATCCTGGAGGAATTCGGCGTAGACGCCAGCGAGGAAAATGTGGCGTGTTATCTGCGGATTAATCATCAGCTGTGGTCGGATTACGAGCAGGGGCTGATCGGCAAGCAGGTGATCGAGGATACCCGCTTTCAGCGGACGTTTGACGAACTGGGCGTTGCCGCCGACGGTCTGGCGGCTTCCCGGGCTTACCGCAAACTGCTGATGCAGGGCTACGATCTGCTTGCGGGCGCGCGTGAAATCATGGAAGCACTGCAGGGAAAAGTGGAAATGGACGTCATCACTAACGGCGACGGTCCGACCCAGCGGCAGCGGTTAGCGGGCGCGGACATGGCGAAGTATTTTACACATCTGTTCATTTCGGATGAGCTAGGTGTGCAGAAGCCGCAGGCGGAATTCTTTGCGCCGGTGCTGCGAACCATCGCGGAAAAAGATCCGCGGCAGATTCTGGTGATCGGCGACTCGCTAAGCTCGGATATCGCCGGCGGTCAGGCGGCGGGATTGGATACTTGTTGGTTCAATCCGAAGCATCTGCCGCTGACGTTAAAGCAACAGCCAACCTGGCAGATCGACGCGCTGGATCAGCTGTTGGAAATCTTATAACGATAAAAAGAGAGTTAACAACGGACTTTGTGTCTGGCTCAAGCCGGCAGAAGTTCGTTTTTTTGTGCGGAAAACAGGACTTTCTGAATCCGGACTTGACCCTTGTCGCGAAATTGGGTAAAGTTTTTTTAAGGATTAAATTTGAATCGCAAGGGGAAAGAAAATCAGTCTTAAGGATCGGGGAAATCATCAGCTGGTTGGATGTGTCTGATGATTTTGCACATAATGTTAAAAAAAATGACAGATGGAGGGCGGAAACATGGAAATCCAGCAGTTGAAATATTTTGTCAGCGCCGTTGAATACGGCAGTATCGTCAAGGCGTCGCAAGCCTTGTTCATCACCCGGCAGACGATCAGCGCTGCGCTGACGCAGCTGGAAAACGAACTGGGCTTCAGTCTTTTAGAAAGGGGAAAGAACGGTGTCGAATTGACGAATGAGGGACGGCTTTTTTACGATCGGATCGCCCGTCAGTTTGATGAATTCAACCAAATTGAAAAGGAAATGAGGGAGTTTTCCAGTCAGTACCGGCTGCCGATCAAACTGGGGATCGTCAGCTGGGCGGATCAGCGGGAAGTCGCCATTTTTGAAAACTGGATTCAGGAACATCCCGAAGTTCAGGCAGAGATTTTGTTTCTGAGCGGAAAGCAAAGCAACGCGATGCTCAAACAGGGCGAGCTGCATTTCTGTCTGACAACCATGCCCAGCGAGGCCAATCTGAACTTTACCAGCGAACAAGTCGCGGAATATCCGCTGATGCTTGCCGTGCATAAAGCCAATCCTTTAGCGCAGAAGACCGTCGTTACCGCGCAGGATTTTCACACCCAGACGATTCTGACGACGACGCTGGGCTATGGGACGCTGGAATATACCGGTCAGAAATGGATGCCGTTTGAGCCTGAGCAGCGCCAGATCTGCTCGGAAGATCCGCTCTACCTGTATTCGCTGTTGGCGATTAACCGCGGGGTTATGGCCTGCCATGGGCTGAATACGCTGATCAATCAGATGCGGGATATCCGCCTGATTCCTTTTTCCGATGGTTTTACCTTCCCTTATTTTCTGCGGACGTCCTCCGCGACGATGCGGAAACGCCAATATGACGAGGTAGCCCGGGAACTGATCCGATACCTGAAACAAAATTTATGAACTGATAAATTCGGATGACAGACACTGGTTGTTTTTGCTTCTGTTTCTTTTTTTGCGAACTTGATAAAATATTATCAAAAAGGAGAGAAAGAAATGAAAGAATATTCACGCAGAGAGTTCATCAAAGGCGCTGCGGCCGGTGCCGTCGGACTAGCTGGCTTATCGCTCATCAGCGGCTGCGGCACGACGCCCGCCGCTGCCCCTCAGAATCAAAAACTGAGCTGGGATCAGGAAACGGACATCATTGTTGTCGGAACGGGCACGGTGATTACCGCCGCGATTGCGGCTTGTGAAATGGGGATTGCGTCGATTACCGTATTGGAGAAGGATGAAAATATCTTCGGCGGCACTTCGACTACCTCCGGGGGCGGTTATGCGCTGCCGGGATTCCTGAATGATTTTAAGGAAGAAAACAACGGCGACAGCCGGGAGAAATGTCTGTCCTACATGCAGGCCGTCGGCGAGGATCGGATGAGCCAGGCGGTAATGGAATCGTTTGTTGATCATGCTCAGGAATATTGCGACTGGACAAAACAGACACTGGGGTGGTCGCGGTTTATCCATTCCGGCGCGCATAATGATTATTATGACCGCTACCCTGACAGCATCGTCGTCGGACGCGGTTCGGCATTTCCGTTGGACGCGGATAACCAGATGATGATGGCCGGCGCGCAATGGAAGCAATATCGGGAATATGTTGAAACGCATGATCAAATTCAGCTGATGATGGGCACTGCGGCAGAGGAGCTGATCGCCGATGAGAACCACAAAGTCATCGGTCTGGTGGCGCGGCAGGGCGAAAAAACGCTGCGGATCAAAGCGAACAAGGGTGTGATTTTAGGCACCGGCGGATTTGACTACAATGAAGCGATGCGCCGGAATCATCTGTCCTTCCCGTTGTATCGTTCCTGTTCCAGTCCTAACAACACCGGCGACGGTCAGAAGATGGGCGCTCGATTAGGCGCACAGCTGGCGCTGATGGACCGTTATCTGGGCGTGCCGTTTGTTTACGACAACCCGGTGTGGAACGAAGGCGACGACCGCAACTACGGAATTATGGCGACTTCCGCGTTGGCGGATTGGGCGTGTTATCTGAAATTTCCGCATGCCATCTGTGTCAATGCCAGAGGCGAACGTTTTGCGGATGAAAGCCGCGAATATGATGTGTTCAGCCGGGCCTTCAGCGCCTACGACACAGGAACGCTGAAGTATGCGAATATTCCGGGATACTTCATTTGCGATGCGGATTATACGTCGCAGTTTAAACTGCCGGGCGGGGCAACGATCGACGCGCTGCCGGACTACATCACCCGCTATGACACTCTGGAAGCTCTGGCTGAAGGTATGGGCATCGACAAAGAAGGGTTGTTAAAGCAAGTCGAAGCGTTTAACGGGTATGTGGACGCCGGGGTTGATCCGCAATGGCACCGCGGCGAAAGTGAAAACGCACTGCGGACGCTGCAGTCGAATACTTATGTAGCGCTGCCGGAGGCCGATTTCTCTCAGTTTACGACGCTGACGGCAACCTTGGGGAAAATTGAAAAGGCGCCGTTCTATTGCTGCCGGTATGTGCCGGGAACCTGCGGAACGCGCGGTGGTTTGTTGACCGACGGCAACGCGCAGGTGCTGGATCAGGACAACAACGTGATTGAAGGCTTATATGCCGCGGGCACCTGTTCCACCGGTGTTGCCGGTTATTGGGCAGGGGGAGCCTGCATTTCGCAGGGCTGCGTCATGGCCTATGTTGCGGCAAAGCATTTGGCGGGAAAATAATTGATACCAGTTTGGCGAAAAGAAGCGCTGATGATCTGGAAAAACGGGAAGCAGGAAGACGTTTGATCCTGAAACGAAGGAAAAGAGATCTGAACGTTTAAAAGACAAATTGAAAAACCAGAATAAAAAAAGAAGACTTTGGCAGAGTGAAACCTCTGAGAAGTCTTCTTTTTAATCAGCGAGATCCCCGGCCAGACAATGCGTGTCGCAGTCAAGTTACAGAATGTCCTTTTTAGGCGGAAGCCGGAAGGACAGAAACAGCTTGCCCAAAATCTGATCCCATCCCTGATCCTTTGGCTCGATGATCCGCAGCTGCGTTTCAGTACGCAGATGATCAATGATCAGCATGGTGTTTTCCAGTTGATTTTCAACCTGTAAAAGCAGCACCGTCACCTGAGGACTGACCTCAGCCTGACTTAACAGCGTGCCGCGGATGCAGCCCCAGCGCAGCTCATATTTCAATTTCTTAACGACCTCCAGATAGGGCAGGGTTAAGCAGTAGCGCGTCGTTTTCATGCGTTTTCTTTCAATAGATCTTCGATCACGGCTTCTTCCGGATCAATATAGATCGTTTTGTAACTGGTCAGCGAGACGAAGCCCGGTTTTGCGCCGGGGACCCGCTTGAGATTGCGGATCGGGCAATAGTTGACCGGGACGCTGCTGGAATAGCGGCCTTTGGAGTAATAGGCTGCCACCATCGCGGCCAGCCGCAGCGTTTCCTCGTCAGGCTGTTCGCAATCCAGCACGACATGCGAGCCATGGAAATCCTTGGCATGGAACCACAGGTCGTTTTTGCGCGCCAGCTTGAACGTCAGCGCCTCGTTCTGAAGGTTATTCTTGCCGAAATATAACGTGACGCCATTTGCCAGAGGGATCGCCGTGATCGCCGGCAGGGCCTTCGCCTTTTTTCGGTTGCGGCGGATTTTCGACTGGATTGGCTTCATGTAGCCTAACGCCGCCAGCTCCTCGCGGATTTCGCGGGCATCTTCAAAGTTGGCCAGTTCCAGCTGCTGCTCAAGACCCTCGAAATACTCGATCTCTTTCTCGCACAGGTCGATCTGTTCCAATAAATGCTCCTGACCCTTTTTTCCTTTGTTGTATTTCTGAAAACACTTTTTCGCATTGCCGCGTCCGTCGAAGCGGACGTCCAGATCGATTTTGACCTGCCCGCTCTGATCGAAGGTGGTCAAGGTTGCCGACGGCGTGCCTTTGGGAATATTTTGCCCATACGCATATAACAGATCGCCGTATTCCCGCCACTTTTCACAATCCAGCGCTTCCTGCATCGCATCGAGCAGCTTCGGCAGCTTCTGGCGGTAATGCTTCAGCTGCTTGCGGACAAACTTGAACAGATCGCCGGTCATCTGCCGGATGCGGTCTTTTTCCTCTTTATGATAATACAGGACGTCCATGCCTTCCATCAGCGGGTATGCCTTGGCCGGCTGTTCATACTGGGTCAGCGGAATCAGATGAAACTGCGTTTCCTTGGGCGTGTTGGTGATGAACAGCGAATCGCTGCTTTCGATCTGCTTCATGATCGCCGGGAAGGTTTCGCCCCGGCGCATCCGCGTTTCGACCTCCCGCCCAAGCAGCGGAGAGAAGCCGTCAAACTGCTGGTGCAGCGGCTGTTGCGGATCGACGGTTTGCGCTGTAAATGGATCCTGTTTCACCGGCTGTTCCGGCAGTGTGAACTGCGCGCCCGGCTGAATCGTGCGCTTGGTGTTTTCAAACGGCGGAATCCGCTTGAGCGCATCGAGAATCCGGTTGTTTTCATCGACGAGGATGACGTTGGCATATTTGCCCATCAATTCAACGTAGAGCTTGCGGAAGACCTTATCGCCGATTTCATTACGCAGCGAAACCTCCATCACAAGCCAGCGATCCAGCCCGCCCTGTTGGACAGAGAGAATTAAGCCGCCCTCCAGATGCTTGCGCAGAAGCATGACGAAATGCGACGGCTCCTCCGGGGTCGGATAGGTGCGGTCGGTGAGATTGATGCGGTTGTATTGCGAATGACAGGAAATCAGTAAATTCTTTTTCTCGCGCTGGGTGCGCAGGTGAAACAACAGCTCCGTATTGGAGATCTGATGGATTTTATTGATTTTGCAGGGAAGTATTTCCTGAAACTGCCGGCACAGCGCGTGCAGCAGGAGTCCGTCTAAAGTCATGGTGATCAACCTTTCCAAAATGTGTTCCTATTATACCATGATTCTGATAAAATCCCAAACCGGACCGGCCGTGGAATTCGTTGACAATCCTGGGGAAGCTTTGTATTATTAAACCAGGACAAAAGGAGGAAGGAAGCATGAAAAAGGGGTTGCTGATCGTGCTGAGCGGACCGAGCGGAGTCGGGAAGGGGACGATTCTGAAGGAGTTCGTGAATGATCCGGAATTAAACCTGGCGTATTCGGTTTCCATGACGACCCGCAAAATGCGTCCGGGGGAAGTCGAAGGCGTAAATTATAACTTTGTCGACCGGCCGGCCTTTGAACAGGCGATCCGCGAGGGCGAGCTGCTGGAATATGCGGAGTTTGTCGGGAATTATTATGGCACGCCGCTGAAAAACGTCGAAAAGCTGCGCGCTGAGGGGAAGAATGTGCTGCTGGAAATCGAGGTGCAGGGCTGCCAGCAGGTCATGGAGAAATGTCCGGACGCGCTGACGATTTTCATTATCCCGCCGAGCATGGAAGAGCTGGAAAAGCGGATCCGCGGGCGGGGAACCGAGCCGGAGGAGATCGTGCAGCAGCGCTTGAGCAAGGCGAGCCGGGAGATGGAGCTGGTCGATCAGTACAAGTTCATCGTCTGCAACGAAGACCCGAAGCTGGCGGCGTCGATCATTTCTTTAATCATAAAACGACACATGGAATAGAGGAACCGAAAGACACGGTTCTTCTTTTATTTTGATCGCCGGCGCATGCAAATTATTTATTCTTTAAGCAATCTGACAATTTGATTAAATTATTCAAAAACATCGTGAAAGCGGTTGACACTGAAAGCGAAAATAGCTATCATAAAGTCAGCGTAAAGGGTCATTCGCGGGAGTGATTCTGCGTGAAAGGGAGGTTTCAGTATGGCTGAAGCAAAAGAGTTTTTCTCAGCCGCCAAGCACGCTCTTCAAGAGGTTAAAAACACTCAGAGAGAAGCGGTTTACGAAGCGGCGAAAATGATGGGCGACTGCATGCTGGAAAACGGTCTTGTCCAGTTGTTCGGATTGGGACATGGACTGGCGTTTTCCATGGAACTGGGGTATCGTGCCGGCGGGTTGATGCCGTTCCACCAGATCAAAATGGAGGATTTGCTGCTGCGCGGCGTCGTTTCCCCAGAAGAAGCGAACCAGCCTGATTTCAACGACCGCACGGATTTAGCGGATAAATTGTGGAACATGTACAACATTGACGATCATGACATGTTCATCCTGATTTCCAATCCGGCCAACAACGGCGTCATCGTCGAATTCGCAAAGAAAGTAAAAGAAAAAGGCCGCAAGCTGATTGTTGTGACCTCCAAGGCGGAAGCGGAGACTTCGGTTTCACGTCATCCGTCCGGCAAAAAACTGACTGATTATGCCGATTTGATTCTGGATAATTGTGCGCCGAGCCCGGATATGGTGGTCACGCTGGAAAACGGTCAGAAGATCAACCAGGTCTCGACGGTCACCGGCAACGTGATCGCGCAGATGCTGTGTGCTGAAACGTATCGTTATCTGACCGGACTGGGCCATGACTGCCCGGTTCTGCTGAGCGCCAATGTCAAGGGTGCCGATGTCCATAACCGCGAAATCTCAGACGTATATCTGGGACGCTGGAATTCCTAGGAGGTGCGCTCATGAGAGAAATTAATATGGATTTATTCTATGAAGAAATGCTGAAGGTTGTCGATGTTCTGGAAGGCAAGGAAATGGACAACATCCGCAAGGCTTCCGAGGTTTGCGCTGAAACGATCGCCCAGGGCGGCGTTGTGCATGTCTTTGGTTCTGGTCATTCCGTGGGCTTCGGGATGGAGCTGGCCGGCCGGCCGGGTTCGTTAGTGCCGTTTCATACGATTGTGACCAGCGATTTCGTTCTGCATGGCAAGGTTTCGTTAGCGGAATTTAAGGATCCGGACAACATTTTTGAACGTCGTGCGGATATTGCGGACCGGCTGTATGATTTATACGACATCCGCCCGCAGGACAGCTTTATCATTATATCCAACTCCGGGATTAACGGCGTTGTCATCGACTTTGCGATCAAGGCAAAGCAGGAAGGCCATAAGGTCATCGTTGCGACCAGCTGGCAGCATACCAGTGCGGAAGCCAGCCGTCATCCAAGCGGCAAGAAGCTTTATGAGATGGGCGACGTGGTCATCGACAACTGCGGGCCGCAGGGCGACGCGTTGATTGAAACAGGCAAGATCGAAAAGATCTGTTCGATTTCTTCGATCACCGGCGCGTTTATCGCGCAGTCGATTACGACGGAAACCTGCCGTCTGTTAAGCGAGAGAGGCGTGGAGCTGCCGCTGCTGCTGAGCGAAGACAGCGAAGAAAACCGCAGGCATAACGCAGAATTAAGACAGAAATACGTGGGCCGTATTTAATAAAGGAAAAGGGAGGTACTAAATATGTACAATTTTGAATACATGAACAAGGTCGAAGAACTGCTGCACAAAGTGGATGATACCAATAAGGAAAAAATCCAGGAGCTGGCTGTCAAGTTCGCCGACAACATCAAGAACAATCACATCATCCATGTCTTTGGTACAGGTCATTCGCACATGATCGGCATCGAACTGTTCTGCCGTGCCGGCGGACTGGGCAATGTCAACGCGATTCTGGATCCGGATGCACTGACGAACTTCGGCGCTCGCCGCAGCGGTGCGATGGAAAAGGTTTCCGGTTTGGCGGATGTTATTTTTGATCAGTACAAGATTGACAAAAACGACATCATGATCATCATTTCCAACTCTGGCCGTAACGCGGTTCCGGTTGAAATGGCCATGCGCTGCCAGAAGGAAGGCGTCTACACGATCGCGCTGACGAACCTGCATCAGTCGCAGAACACGACCAGCCGTCATCCAAGCGGCAAGCGTCTGTTTGAATGTGTTGACTGCATTCTGGACAACTGCGTACCTGACGGCGACGCGCTGATGAATGTCGGCGGCGTAGCGACGGGCCCGGGCAGCACGATTTCCAGCATCTTCGTTCTGGATACGATCGTAAACGAAGCGTTAAAGATCCTGGCGGCAGAAGGCTGCGAACTGCCTGTTTTCCAGAGCCAGAACGTCGATGGCTTCAACAACGATGCGATCTACGCGAAGTACGAAGACCGCGTAAAACATTTCTAAGCAATAAGTTAAGGAACTCCGCGGAGTTCCTTTTTTAACAACCTGATTTTCATCACGAATCAAGGAATTGCAGAAGGGCTAGGCCATAGCATTATTTCTAAAATTACGTTACAATATTCCCTAGATACAGAAAGGGATGGCAATATGGTAAATAAACCGATCCTGCAAGGAACGCACAACACCCGCGAGTTAGGGGGCTATCCGCTTAAGGATGGTGGACAGACAAAGAGAAATCGGTTCCTTCGCAGCGATTCTTTATGCGGTTTAACGCTGGAAGACCGGCAAGTTTTAAAGGAAAAAGGATTATCGTTAGTCGTTGATTTACGCTCTGAGTTTGAACAGGAACAAGCGCCGGATCCGAAGCTGGGCGTAGAGCATCTGAGCTTTCCGCTGTTGGACCAGGTGAATTCCGGGATGAGCGCCTCGGGTTTTCCCTCCGATATGGGTCAGGTTTATATCGGCTTACTGGATCACAGTCAGAATACGATAAAAAGAGTATTTGAAGCGATGGCGGACACCGCAGGGTGTATTCTGTTCCATTGCACGGCAGGCAAGGACCGCACAGGCGTTACGGCAATGCTGCTGCTGGACTTGGTCGGGGCAGAGGAAGACCTGATCGTTGAGGATTACGCGGCAACCGCTTTGTATCTGAATCCACATTTGAAGGATCAGCTGGCAATGCTGAAAAAGATGGGAATCAAGGATCCGGACGCCGTTTTGGGATCGCCGAAATCCAACATGATCCGCACATTGGACCATTTGCGGAAAACGTATGGATCGGCTGAAAAATATTTAAGACAGATCGGCCTCAGTGATGCTAAAATAGAAGTATTGAAAGAATCATTGCGGGAAAGGGTGGAGTGAAAATGGATAAGCATACGCAAACGCTGCGGTGGACGCAGATGCTGCAGGCGAAGAAAAAGCTCGAAGACCATCAGTTTCAAGTCGATCTGTTTCCGACACAAAAAGAATGCCTTGAATATTTGAAGGGGCTGCTGAAAGATCAGGTATCGGTCAGCGTTGGCGGGTCCATGACGTTATTTGAAACCGGCATTCTTGATTTTCTGGAAAACAATCAGGACATACAATATCTGGATCGTTATCACAGCGATCATCCGCACGAGATTTATCACGCGGCGCTGTCCTGCGATTATTTTCTGACCAGCACCAACGCCGTTACGATGACAGGTGAATTATACAATGTGGACGGCAATGGAAACCGCGTTGCGGCCATGATTTATGGGCCGGAACACGTGTTGGTCATCGCCGGCGCCAACAAGATCGTCAAGGATCTGCAGGCAGCTCAGGATCGTGTAAAGACCCTTGCGGCTCCGGCCAACTGTGTTCGTTTAAATAAGGATAATCCGTGCACAAAGATCGGGTATTGCGCCGATTGCCAATTACCGACCCGGATTTGTTCCGCCGCGGTTACGCTGCAGCGCAGTCATGTTCCAGGACGCATTCATGTCTTGTTGATCAACGAAGATCTCGGTTACTAATTCAATATTTTTCAGGCGGTCGATTTCGGCCGCTTTTTTATGACAATCCATCCGCATAAAGAAGGCGACAGAAGTTTGTCAGACTGGCTGAGAATCGACCCTTGAAAAGTGGAAACGAAGTCACTTCCTTTCAGTAACGCTATGTGAAAGTAGAAACAATCCCGTTTGTTTCTTGACATTTCCGGGTGAACTTTGTATCCTTTAAACGATTCTTGTCGAAAGGGGAGATCGAATGAACTGGTATGTACTGTTTGTCCGCGGCGGCATGGAAGAAAAAATCCGCGATTTTTTTCTCAGCCAGGGACTGCATGCCTTCATTCCGAAGATGAAGGTCGTCTTCAGAAAACAGGGAATCTCCGAACTCGTCGAAAAGATTATGTTCCCCGGCTATCTGTTCATTGAAAGCGAGCTGGAACAGGCGGCGATGGATGAACAGATTAAAGAACTGCGGATGCAGAAAACGGGAATCGTCAAGCTGCTGAAATTCGATAAAGAAGGAACCCCGGCGCTGCGCAGCGAGGAGAAGGACTATCTCGAGCGGCTGCTGGGCAAAAATAAGGAGCTGGAACACTCCACCGGTCTGATTCAGGGCAATCAGGTCATCATTACCGAAGGCCCGCTGCAAGGCTTCGAGTCGCAGATCGTGAAGATCGACCGGCATAAGCGGAGAGCAGTGCTGGAACTGGAGCTTTGCGGTCAGCCGACGCGCGTCAGCGTTTCGCTGGAAATTGTTCAAAAGATTGATTAAGGGCAGGAGAAATTCCTGTCTTTTACTTTTGTTATGACGAGGATGCTGGTATAATAAAAGACAGTTTTGAAATGGGGGATACCATGTCGATCGAACACTGCATACTGCCTGAGCATTACCGCTCGCTGCTTAACCAGAAAGAAACCCAGATGGCGATCAAGCTTGTCAAGGATACCTTTGAACGCAAGCTGGCGGACAACCTGCGCCTGATCCGCGTCAGCGCCCCGCTGTTTGTTGAAGCCGCCAGCGGTCTTAACGACAACCTCAACGGCGTGGAGCGCCCGGTCCACTTTGACGTCAAGGAAACGCAGACGGAAGCGGAAATCGTTCATTCGCTGGCGAAATGGAAACGGCTGGCGTTAAAACAATATGACTTTGGTCCCGGCGAGGGCTTATATACCGATATGAACGCGATTCGCCGCGACGAAGATCTGGACAATCTGCATTCGATTTACGTCGATCAGTGGGATTGGGAAAAAATCATCCTGCGGCCTCAGCGGACGCTGGAGCAGCTGGAAGAAACCGTCCGCCTGATCGTGCGCAGCTTAAAGGAAACCGACGAGGTGCTGTGCGCCAATGTGCCGCAGATCACGCCGATCATTGAAGAAAAAGTCAAGTTTATTACCGCGCAGGAACTGTTGGACCGCTATCCGTCGTTGACGGCGAAGCAGCGGGAAGACGCGGTCACGAAAGAATACGGCACGGTCTTTATTGAACAGATCGGCGGACTGCTGAGCAATGGTCAGCCGCATGACGGGCGGGCGCCGGACTATGACGACTGGCAGCTCAACGGCGACTTGCTGATCTGGGACGCCGTTTTGAATAGGGCGATGGAAATCTCATCCATGGGCATCCGTGTCGATGAGGCCAGCATGATCGATCAGTTGAACAAGGCCGGCTGTCCCGAACGCTCGGTGCTGCCGTTTCACCGCGCGTTATTGGCGGGGGATCTGCCGTTAACGATGGGCGGCGGCATCGGTCAGAGCCGGATCTGTATGCTTCTTTTGCATAAGGCGCACATCGGCGAAGTCCAGGCTTCGCTGTGGCCGCCGATCATGCGCAAGCTGTGCCACGATAACGGAATCGAGCTGCTTTAATAAAGCCGCGGCCATTCAATTCAATTACAACACAAGGAAGGAACCCTATGGAAATTTTTAATCTTATTTTACTCCTGTTTTTTGCCGGTGCGTGCGTCTGGCTGATCCGGATTCTGCTGCGGCAGAAGAAAGCGATTCAGATTTACTGCTGCTTCTGGACGGCGTCGCGGATTATGATCCTGATCGCCGCTTCACTTTGCTTTCTGCCGTTTCTGGCGCTGGACTTCAGTCCGATGACGGTGCTGCGCTCGGTCTTAATGGCGGTGGTCATCATCATGTTCGCGCTGATCAGCGACGGCTTAGGCAGCGACGGCTTCATGTATATGGGCAGCGCGGTGCCGTTTGACGCGATTACTGAATATGATGTGAAGGAAGTCAAGAATAAATGCAAGGTTGTGATGACGGTCAAGGAAGTGGACAAGAAGGGCAAAACCTCGTTGACACAGCTGACGTTTGACTTTAAGAAAGAACAGAAGGACGAGGTCGCCAATCGTTTAAAAGCGGCGATCGGCAAAAAATACCGCCGGATGAAGCTGGAGCGTTAAGGCTCTTGCTTCTTTTTTTCTGTGGGTATTGCGGCTCTGTCGTCTGAGCTTTCCGGCTTCGATATTTTCATCCTTATATTATAAGACAGCGAAATATTATAAGACAGCTTACCCTGCGGCAGACAAAGCCGTCTCCGCCGGCAGCATCGCGGTAGCCTCCAACCACAGTACGTTTCTTTCGATGACGCTGGAAAAGGGAAAGATCAACGCCAGCTTTGCCGACGCTGAGGCAGCAGCGCCCCGAAGCTTGCCTCAATTTTAGGTAAAATCTCAACAAAACCGAAGAAAAAGCCTTTTTTTGCCTGCGTGTTTATGGTATTATATCCGCGTGAAAGGTGACTGGTGAGCAATGACAACGATGAGCATTTCCATGGAGGATACTTTTCATAAAAATCAAAATTAAGCATGGGTGTTTTGCACCTGTGTTTTCTTTTTGACGTCTTGGTGATTTTGTATAATCGTGGGAATAAGGCTCACAAGTTTCTACCTTGCTGCCGTAAACGGCAAGACTACAAAACGAAGACTTTTTTGTTTTTGTTTTGTAGACATTGGAGGTTCTCTGATGTCTTTTTCTATTTCTAAATTCAAGGAGGAGTATGAAAATGGAAGAAAAAGCAGTAGTTGGGATCGTCATGGGTTCAATGAGCGATTATGAGGGAAACGTTTCATTCACCTGTGAAACACTGGAATCCTTCGGTATTCCGTATGAAAAGATCGTGCTGAGTGCGCACCGCACACCGGATGAAACGATCGAATATGCAAAAACGGCATATGACCGCGGATTAAAGGTGATCATCGCGGCTGCCGGAGGCGCGGCGCACCTGGCGGGTGTGATCGCCGGCTGCTCAACACTGCCGGTAATCGGCATCCCGATGAAGACCAGTACGCTCGATGGTCTGGACAGCCTGCTTTCCATCGTTCAGATGCCGGCCGGGGTTCCAGTAGCGACTGTTGCGATCGGCAAGGCCGGATGCAAAAACGCGGCTGTGCTGGCGGCGACGATGCTGGGGGCGTTTGATCCGGAAATGCACAAGAAGATCGAAGCGCACAAAGCGGACATGAAGAAAAACGTCTTAGAAAATATGAAATTCTAGAAATGGAGAATACCATGAGTTTGATAAACAAGCGCATCTTTGTAGAAAAGAAAGACCGCTTCCGCACGGAGGCCCAGGATCTGTATAACGAATTAAAGGAAAATCTGCAGCTGAGCGCCGAAGGTCTGCGGCTGTTCAACATTTACGATATCTTCGATATTGACAGCGAAGATTATGAAAAGGCTAAGAAAACCGTCTTTACCGAGGTCATGACCGACACGCTTTACGAAACACTGGATTGTCAGGGCAAGACGGTCGTCGTCTGGGAAACTCTGCCGGGTCAATATGATCAGCGCGCCGACAGCGCGATGCAGTGCATCAAGCTGCTCAATCCCGCTTCCGCCTGCCGGATTACGACCGGAAAGCTGATGATGCTGGAAGGGGAGGTCGACGGCGAAATGCTGAAGAAAATCGAAGCCTACGTCATCAATCCGATCGAATCCCGTGTCAAGGATCTGTCCCGCCTGGCGGTCGATCAGAATGTCGACGTCAAGCCGTTGGAACAATTCCCGCATTTCATTGAGATGGACGCCGCACAGATTCAGGCGTTTGTGAAAGAACACGGCTTAGCGATGAGCGAAGCTGATCTGGCGTTGGTTCAGCGCTATTTCCTCGAAGAAGAAAAGCGAAATCCGACGGAAACAGAAATCCGCGTGCTCGATACCTATTGGTCCGATCATTGCCGGCATACGACGTTTGAAACCTGCTTGAAGAACGTGACGATCACGACCGACCGCTTTGGCGAGCAGATTCAGCAGGCCTATGACCGCTATCTGCAGCTGCGGCATGGGTGCAATCGGGATGAGAAGCCGCAGACGTTAATGGACATGGCGACGATCAACGCGCGCGACCTGCGCCGTCAGGGAAAATCGCCGGAGGTTGAGGTCAGCGAGGAAATCAATGCCTGCAGCGTTTTTATCGACGTCGATCACGACGGTCAGACTGAAAAATGGCTGCTGATGTTCAAGAATGAAACACATAACCACCCGACTGAGATCGAACCATTCGGCGGTGCTTCCACCTGCATCGGCGGGGCAATCCGCGATCCATTAAGCGGACGCAGCTACGTCTATCAGGCGATGCGCGTCAGCGGCTGCGGCAATATTTTAGAGAAACTGGAAGACACGATTCCGGGCAAGCTGCCGCAGAAAGTGATCTCCAAGAAAGCGACGCACGGCAATTCTTCATACGGCAACCAGATCGGTCTGCCGACGACGCATGTCCGTGAAATCATCCATCCGAGCTATGTCGCCAAGCACATGGAAGTCGGCGCGGTCGTCGGGGCGGCGAAGGCGGAAAACGTTGTGCGCCAGTCTCCGGAAGCAGGCGACGTCGTCATTCTGTTGGGCGGCAAGACCGGCCGCGACGGCATCGGCGGGGCGACCGGGTCCTCGAAGGAACACAATTTAAAATCCTTAGAAGTCTGCGCCAGCGAAGTCCAGAAGGGCAACGCTCCGGAAGAACGCAAGATCCAGCGGCTGTTCCGCAATCCGCAATGCACCCGTCTGATCAAGAAATGCAACGACTTCGGCGCCGGCGGCGTCTGTGTTGCGATCGGCGAACTGGCTGACGGATTGGAAATCCATCTCGATCAGGTCCGCACGAAATATGCCGGCTTAAACGCAACGGAAATTGCGATCAGCGAAAGTCAGGAACGGATGGCCGTTGTCGTCCGGGCGGCGGATGAAGCGAAGTTCATTCAGCTGGCCGCGGAAGAAAATCTCGAAGCTTACCGTGTGGCGGAAGTCACCGATACCGCCCGTTTAGTCATGAAGATGAACGATCAGACGGTCGTCGATCTGGCACGCCGGTTTATCGACACCAGCGGCGTGCGTCAGGAAGCCGACGTGGAGATTGCCACGCTGGAAGGCGCCAATCCATTTGGCTGTGATAAGCCGTTAACCAAAGAGGCAATCCTGGCGACAATGGCGGAACCGAACGTCTGCTGCCAGAAGGGCTTGGGCGAAATGTTTGACGCGTCGATCGGCTCGACGACGGTCTTAATGCCTTACGGCGGCAAGACGCAGCTGACGCCGGCTCAGGCGTCTGTTCAGAAGCTGCCGGTTCTGGACGGCAAGACGACGACCTGCAGCGTGCTGACCTACGGCTTTAATCCGCGAATCATGGAATACTCGACCTATGTCGGAGCGATGGACAGCGTGCTGGAATCCATGGCCAAAACGGTGGCCTGCGGCGGCGATTGGGAACGGATCCATTTCTCGTTCCAGGAATATTTTGAACGGCTGAATCAGGATCCGCAGCGCTGGGGTAAGGTGACTGAAGCGCTGCTGGGCGCAATGCAGGTGCAGGACTATTTCCAGAAGGCCGCGATCGGCGGCAAGGACAGCATGTCCGGCACGTTTAACGACAAGCACGTCGTGCCGACGTTGATTTCCTTTGCCTGCAGCGATGCGAAGACAAACAATATCATTACCCCGCAGCTGAAAACCCCGGGCAACCGCCTGGTTGTCTTCAAACCACAAATCAGCGAGGAAGGACTGCCGGAGCTGTCCAGTTATAAGACGATGTTTAAGGCGGTCAGCGAAGGGATCCGTCAGGGCACGATCGTTTCCGCCTATGTCGGGGAAGAAGGCGGCGCGCTGGCAGCCTTGTTTAAGATGAGCTTCGGCAACCGCCTGGGCTTTGCCATCGAGGGCGGTCAGGAGCTTCTGCAGCTGCAGCCGGGATTGATCGTCGCGGAAGTTACGCCGCAGTTTGCGGATGAGCGCGCGGCGGTGATCGGTGAAGTGAAGGCCGAGCCGCAATACCTCATCAATGAATTGAAGCTGAGCCAGGACGAAGTGCTGGCCGCCTGGATGGGGACGCTCGGTTCGCTCTATCCGGTTTACAGCAAGGGCGAAGCGCAGACGCTGCCGATCCGCGATCAAAAGCGTAAGCAGGATTACCTCTGCCGCCAATCCAGCGCGGAGGTCCGCGTCCTGATTCCGGTTTTTCCGGGCAGCAACTGCGAATACGACACCCGCCGGGCGTTTGAGGAAGAAGGCGCGAAGGTTACGATCTTTGTGTTCCGCAATCAGAACGAACAGGCGATCTTCGATTCCATCGATCAGATGGCCGCGCTGCTGGACAACAGTCACATCCTGGCGATTCCGGGCGGCTTCTCCGCCGGCGACGAGCCTGACGGTTCGGCGAAGTTTATCGTCAACATCCTGCAGAATGAGAAGATCAAAGCGGCGGTAACCCGCCTGCTGGACCGTGATGGTCTGATCTTAGGCATCTGCAACGGCTTCCAGGCGCTGATCAAATCCGGACTGCTGCCGTATGGCGAAATCCGCACGCTGGACGAAACCAGTCCGACGCTGACCCGCAACCACATCAACCGGCATATCTCCAGCGTCGTCAGAACCCGCGTCGCCAGCACCTGCTCCCCATGGCTGCAGGGCCTGGAATGCGGCGAAGTCTATTCGATACCGGTGAGCCACGGCGAGGGCCGGCTGGTCGCGGATGAGGCGATGATCGAGCAGCTGTTTGCCAACGGTCAGGTCGCGTTCCAGTATTGCGATGAAACCGGCACGCCGACGATGGATCCGACAGCCAACCTCAATGGTTCCGACTGGGCGATCGAGGGTCTGGTTTCCCCGGATGGCAAGGTTTTGGGAAAAATGGGTCATTCCGAGCGTTACTTCACGGATGTCTTTAAAAATATTGACGGAGAAAAGAAACAGAATATTTTCGCCAACGGGGTAAATTACATCCGGGGCAAGGGAGGAAAAGCATGAGCACACAGTACGAAAAGGCCGGGGTATCCCTGGAAGCAGGGTATGAATCAGTACGGCTGATTAAGAAACACATTGAGAAAACCCGCCGCTTCGGCATGATGGGCGGCATCGGCAGCTTCGGCGGCATGTTTGATTTAAGCGCGCTGAACATGAAGGAACCGGTGCTGGTCAGCGGTACCGACGGCGTCGGCACCAAGCTGAAGCTGGCCTTTATGATGGATAAACACGACACGGTCGGACAGGACGTCGTCGCAATGTGCGTCAACGACATCATCGCGCAGGGCGCCGAACCGTTATTCTTCCTCGATTACATCGCGGTGGGTAAAAACCATCCGGAGAAAATCGAGCAGATCGTCAAGGGTGTAGCCGAGGGCTGCGTGCTGGCCAACTGCGCGTTAGTCGGCGGGGAAACGGCGGAGATGCCGGATATGTATGATGAAGAGGATTACGATATCGCGGGCTTTACGGTCGGTGCGGTGGAAAAATCCAAAATGATCACCGGAGAGAAAACCAAAGCGGGCGATGTGGTGATCGGTCTGGCTTCCAGCGGCGTGCACTCCAACGGCTTCTCGTTAGTCCGCAAGATTGTTCTGAAAGATAACCACCTTGATTTGAACACGAAGTTTGACGAATTGCAGGACTCCCTGGGAAATACGCTGCTGACGCCGACACGGATTTACGTCCGTCCGGTGCTGGAGGTGCTGAAGCAGGTCGATGTCCACGGCGTCGCGCACATCACCGGCGGCGGATTTTACGAGAACATGCCGCGCTGCCTGAACCCGGGCTTAGGCATTGAGATTCATCGCGGCACGTGGGAAGTGCTGCCGATCTTCCATGTTCTGCAGCAGCTTTCCGGCATGGAAGAAAAAGAAATGTACAACGTCTTCAACATGGGGATCGGCATGATTCTGGTCGTCGATCTGGCAGATGCGGACGCGGCGTTGGAAATCTTAAAAGCTCAGGGTGAAAAGGCCACGGTCATCGGTGTGGTGACCGATCAAGAAGGGATTGACATTGAATGAAGCGCATCGCCGTCTTCGCTTCCGGCACCGGCACGAACTTTGAAGCGATCGCCGACGCGATCGAAGCCGGTCAGCTGAACGCGGAAATCACGTTGGTCGTCGTCGATAAGCCAAATGCGCCGGTCATTGAAAAAGCGCAGAATCGCGGCATTGACGTGTTCGCGTTTAATCCGAAGGACTATCCGTCCAAGCCGGATTACGAACGTGAGATCATCGCCCGCTGTCAGGCTCACGGCGTGGAGTGGATCGCGCTGGCCGGGTATATGCGGCTGTTGTCGCCGGTGATGCTGGAAGCGTATGATCAGCGGATTGTGAATATCCATCCCTCGCTCTTGCCGGCGTTTAAAGGCAAGGACGCGATCGGGCAGGCGATTGAATACGGCGTTAAGGTGATGGGCGTGACGATCCATTATGTCGACGCGTCGATGGACGGGGGACGGATCATCGCTCAGCGTGCCTTCGCGGTGCAGCCGCAGTGGAGCAAGGAAGAAATTGAAGCGCAGGTGCATGCGATCGAGCATGTCCTGTATCCGGAAACGTTAAAAACGCTGGTGGAGGAATAAAGAAGCTATGGCAAAAGTATTGGTGATTGGCGGCGGCGGGCGCGAACATGCGCTGGCCTGGAAATTCGCGCAGAGCCCGCAGGTGGAAAAAGTCTATGCGGCGCCGGGAAATCCCGGCATGGCGGCGGTAGCCGAATGCGTAGCCATTGGTGTGCTGGAATTTGACAAGCTGATCGCGTTTGTTAAAGAAAAGGCGATCGACCTGACGTTCGTCGGCCCGGAAGTTCCGCTCTGCGAAGGAATTCAGGACGCGTTTGCGGCCGCGGGGCTGGCTGTGTTTGGGCCAAGCAAGGCGGCGGCCCGGCTGGAAGGCAGTAAGGTGTTTTCCAAAGCAATGATGCATAAATACAACATCCCGACCGCGGCGTATGCCAGCTTTTCCGATTATGAAGAAGCGAAAACGTATTTAGAGAAGCAGCCGGTTCCGGTTGTTTTAAAGGCGGACGGCCTGGCTGCGGGCAAGGGCGTCATCATCGCCCAGACGCAGGAACAGGCCCAGGCCGCGCTGAAAGAAATGATGTGCGAGGGTCTGTTCGATCAGGCCGGATCTTCGGTGGTCATTGAGGAATACTTAGAAGGCGAGGAGTTCTCGCAGTTGGCGTTTGTCAACGGGACGACCGTGATCCCGATGGAGATCGCGCAGGATCACAAGCGGGCTTTCGACCATGACGAAGGCCTCAATACCGGCGGCATGGGCGCTTACACGCCGGTGTCGCATTTATCCCGGGAAGTCGTGAGGGAAGCGATCGACAAGATCGTCCGGCCGATGGCTGCGGCGATGGTGGCGGAAGGCTGTCCGTTCACCGGAATTCTCTACGCCGGCTGCATGGCAACCGCGCGCGGGGTGAAGACGATCGAATACAATGTGCGCTTCGGCGATCCGGAAACGGAAGTGCTGATGATCGCGCTGCAGGACGACCTGTATGAAATCTGCACGCAGGTGCTGAAGCATCAGGAAATGCCGCTGCATTGGTCATCGGAACCAGTCCTGGGCGTCGTTCTGGCCAGCCAGGGCTATCCGGAAAGCTCGACCAAAGGCGCGCTGATCCGGAATCTGGAAACGGTAAACACAACGGTGTTCCACATGGGAACAGCGGAAAAGGACGGTCAGCTGGTTACCGCCGGGGGCCGCGTCTTGTTTGTCGCCGCCCAGAGGCCGACGCTGAAGGAAGCGCAGGCCGCGGCGTATGCCGAGATCGCGAAAATCGACTGCGACGCGCTGTTTTATCGTCATGATATTGGCGCGCGGGGACTGGCGGATTAGTTGACAGAGCCCGCTCTTTGCGGTAAACTAGCGATACGGATAGGAGGGTGTCATGACGAAACCCAAGAAAACATTTCAGAAAATCTTGGTGATCGGCCTGGTCAGCTTCATCTGTCTGATGATGATCCTGAATACCATCCTGATGTTCTAATCGTTAAGGACAGTCAATCAGGTCGCTCATAAAAGGCTGCGCGGTGAAAGCCCGGGCGGGAATAGAAGCTAACAATGAATCAGGAAGCGGAAGGACAATGCGGAACTTCCGCTTTTCTCTATCGTATCCCCCGACAGGAATCTGGATAAGGAGAGGGAGACGACGGAATGCAAGAGTTTGATAAGGGGGAAGCAAGGTATGGATCAAACAAAAAAAGAGGCGCTGACATCTTCGCTGGCGGTGTTTCCCGGCTATCTGGTCGTCGGCATCGCGTTCGGGCTGCTCGCTCAGCAACATCAGATCGGCTGGGGCTGGGCGCTGATGATGAGCGTACTGGTGTATGCCGGTTCGATGCAGTTTGTCGGAATTCAGCTGCTCGCGCAGGCGGCCAGTCCGCTGCAGGTCATCCTGATGACGCTGGCGGTGAATCTGCGGCATCTGTTTTACGGTTTTTCGTTTCTGCGGGAGTTCGGCGAACAGGGAGTGCGCCGCTTGTATCTGATCTTCGGACTGACGGATGAAACGTATGGTTTGTTATGTCAGAAGAAGCTGGAGAACAAAGCGGAGCCGCAGCGGCTGTATTTCTGGATTACGCTTCTGGATCAGCTGTGGTGGATTCTCGGCACGCTGATCGGCGCGGCTGCCGGGGCCGTCATTCCCTTTGATACGACCGGGATTGATTTTGCGATGACGGCGCTGTTTTTTGTCACCTGTCTGGATCAGCTGAAATCAGCGGTCACTCCGATTCCGACGCTGGTGGGTTTGATCAGCGCAGTCGCGGCGCTGGTCCTGTTCGGCGCGGACGGGATGATTCTGCCGGCGCTGGTGATGATTGCCGCAGGTCTGCTCGGCCTGCGCCCGGTTTTGGAAAGAAGGGGGCTGAAGGCATGAATTCGTCAATGTTTTTAGCGATTCTGTTGATGGCGGGGGTGACGTTTCTTACGCGCTGGCTGCCGTTTGCGGCGTTTCGACCCGGGCAGCCGATCCCGAAGACCATCGCATACCTGGGGCAGGTGCTGCCGTTAGCGATGATGGCGATGCTGGTGGTGTACGGTCTGCGCTCTACGGACTGGCTGGGATCCAATCACGGCCTGCCGGAGCTTTTGGCGCTGGCGGTGACCGGCGTTATTCATGGCTGGAAGCGCAACAGTCTGCTCAGCATCGGCTGCGGCACGCTGTTCTATATGGTTCTTGTCCAGCAGATTTTCCGGTAGTCTGTAAAAAGAGGGACGCGGAAATCGAGGGAACAGGGCTTGAAAATTTTCCATTCAAGCCCTGGTGAAAATCTGGTATAATGGGAATACTCAAAAAGGGAAAGGAACTCAGTTATGGAATATTTGAAACTTATCGGCATTCTGATCATCGTAGTCGGATTTGCCTTAAAATGGGACGTCATTGCGGTCGTCCTGATTTCCGGTCTGGTCACCGGTCTGGTGTCCGGCCTGAACTTTATTCAGATTCTGGAGATTATGGGCAAGGCGTTTGTCGATAACCGCCTGATGTCGATCTTTTTGATCAGCTTTCCAGCGATCGCGCTGATTGAGCGCTACGGCATGAAAGAGCGCGCGGCGGAATTGATCGGCAAGATCAAAAATGCGACGGCAGGCAAGGTCTTATCCATCTATATGGTCGTGCGGATTCTGGCTTCGGCGATGTCGATCCGGCTGGGCGGCCACGTGCAGTTTGTGCGTCCGCTGATCCTGCCGATGAGCGAGGCGGCTGGGGAAACGTCGATTAAAAAACCGCTGAACGAAAAACAGAGCGAGCGGATTAAAGGCTTGGCGGCCGCGGTTGAAAACTACGGCAACTTCTTCGGTCAGAATATCTTTTTAGGCAACAGCGGCGTGCTGTTGATCCAGGGGACGCTGGCGGCGGCCGGTTATGAGGTCACGCTCGGCTCAATCGCGCAGGCGTCGATTCCGGTCGGCATCATTGTGACGATCTTTACGATCATTCAGGTTCTGTTAGCGGACCGCAAGCTGAAAAAGGAGGCGCAGGCGTAATGGATTTAAAAACACTGTTAAACTGGGGCAGCGAGATTGTGTTCTGCCTGTGCGGTCTGGTCAGCTTCAACGCGGCCTGGCGCGGTCTTCAGAATGAAAAATGCCGGATCGGCACGTTTGTGTTCTGGACGATTCTCGGATTGATCTTTATTTTAGGCCCGTATATTCCGTATGCGCTGACCGGTGCGCTGCTTCTGGTGCTGGGCTGCCTGACGGCGACCAAGCAGGTGCAGATGGGCAAGTTTGTGCCGTCGGAGGCGTCGTTCCGCAAGGCGCAGGCGGACAAGCTGGGTAATAAGATTTTCCTGCCGGCGATCACGATCGGCGTTGTCGCCCTGGCTTTGTCAATGCTGAAATTTTCAGATAAGACGCCGGTGATTACTTTTCCATTGTTATTGGGCTTGATTCCCGCGGCTGTGTTTGTGATCTTGGCGGCTGCGAAAGGAATCCAGGCGAGAAAGCTGACGCCTGAGGAAAAGAAACGCGCCCAGCGGCAAGCGGTACAATGGGCCATCGCGGGTGGTATCTTAGCGGTGATCACGGTGATTTTAGCGCAGCTGAAGTTTAAAGTGGCCGAGGGCGGCGTGACTTTCCCGTCAGCGCTGGCAATCGGTCTGGCTTCGATCCTGGCGTACTTGATCGGCGTGGCGATCACCCGGCCGAAGTTTGCGGAAACGCGTGACGATACGGCGCGGTTATTGATGACGGTCGGCGCGGCGAGCCTGCTGCCGCAGCTGTTAGGGGCATTGGGATCCGTCTTTACGGAGGCTGGCGTCGGAGCGGTGATTTCCAGCATTATGGCGAACGTCGTGCCGCAGGGCAGCGTGGTATTGGGCGTGATCGTTTATGTCGCCGGGATGGTTCTGTTTACGATGGTTATGGGCAACGCGTTTGCGGCGTTCTCCGTCATCACCGTGGGGATTGGTGTTCCGTTTGTGATCCTGCAGGGTGGAGATCCGGCAATCGTCGGCGCACTGGGAATGACGGCCGGTTTCTGCGGCACCCTGATGACACCGATGGCGGCGAACTTCAATATTGTGCCGGCGGCGGTACTCGAAACGAAAAACAAATACACGGTGATCAAGGCGCAGCTGCCGATGGCGCTGATCATGATCGTCGTTCACGTCGTGCTGATGCTCGTATTGGCTTTCTAAGCTTAATAAATTAAGATCAGGGGAAAGGGCGCAAGCGGATTCCCCTGGTCCGCGGATAAATAAAAAGGAGGACGTTGTGATGAAAATATTAGTGACAGGTTTTGATCCGTTTGGCGGTGAGAAAATCAATCCGGCCATTGAGTCGGTAAAACGGCTGCCGGAGGTTATCGGCGGTGCGCAGATCGTCAAGCTGGAAATCCCAACGGTTGTTCATCAATCGCTGGCCGTGATCCGGGAAGCAATCCGGAAGGAAGACCCGGATATGATTCTTTCGATCGGTCAGGCCGGCGGCCGGCCGGATATCACAGTGGAGCGAGTCGGTATTAATGTCGACGACTGCCGGATCGCGGATAACGCGGGCAATCAGCCGGTGGACGAACCGATTTATCCGGAGGGCCCGGACGCGTATTTTGTTACGCTGCCGATCAAGGCGATGGTCAAGGCGATGCAGGAAGCTGGGATTCCGGCTTCCGTATCCAACAGCGCCGGGACGTTTGTCTGCAACCATGTGACCTATGGCGTGCGTTATCTGATCGAGACGGAATTTCCGGGCAAACGCTCCGGTTTCATTCACATTCCGTATCTGCCATCGCAGGCGGCGACGAAAAAAGGCATGCCGTCGATGGAGCTGGATACGATTGTGAAGGGTCTGACCGTGGCGATCGAAGCGATGATCGAGCATCAGGAAGATGTGAAGATCACCGGCGGAACGATCTGTTAAAAAAGAAGCAGCGGGGGCAGAAACATGAAAATCGCGTTAGGACAAATCAACGTTAAGCAGGGCCAGCCGACGGAAAATCTGGCGGCCATGCGTGAAATGATCGCACAGGCGAAAGCGGAGAAGGCAGATTTGATCGTCTTTCCGGAGATGGCGCTGAGCGGCTACTGTCTGCAGGACAAATGGCTGGATCAGGATTGGTGCGCGTATCTGGAAAGTCTGAACGACGAGCTTCTGGCGTTGTCGCAGGGGATCGGGATCCTCTATGGCAATCTGGGAACCCGGCCGATCGGTCAGGCCCAGCGTGGGCGCGACGGACGCCCGGTGCGCTACAATGCCGCTTACTTCTGCGCTGACGGTCAGTGGGTGAAACGGGAAAACAGCAGTCTGGATGGGATGTATATCAAGCATCTCAATCCAGATTACCGGGTGTTCGACGATTCCCGTTATTTCCTGTCCGGAATGGAAATCGCAATGCGGAATCAAACGCCGGTTGAGGAAGGGCTGCGGCCGTTTCTGTTTGAGAAAGACGGTCAGACCTGGCGGATCGGCGTTGAGATTTGCGAGGATCTGTGGAGCGAGGATTACGCGCTGGATGTGACGGATGCTTATTTAAAGCAGGACGTCGATCTGATCGTGAATCTGTCCTGTTCCCCCTGGACGCTGAATAAAGAACGCTCGCGGGATAAACGGGTGCGCCAGCATGCCGCTTTGGCGCAGGGAGCCTTTGTGCCGCTGGTTTATGTCAATGCCTGCGGGATGCAGAACAATGGCAAAAATGTAATGGTGTTTGACGGCGACAGCACGATTTATGATGAACAGGGCGAACGCCAGCTTTCGCTGAACGATCAGTTTGAGCCGGAGTGCCGGATCGTCGATCTGCATGAGCGCGGAGTTCTTACGCGCCAGCCGGAAACCAAGCTGATGCGCGCGTTGGTCAGCGCGATCCGGGAGTTTGACAAGCAGATGTTTTCACCGAAGATGAAATGGATCGTCGGTTTGTCCGGCGGGCTTGACAGCAGCATCACTTCGGCGCTTCTGGTTTACGCGCTGGGCGCTCAGCGGGTTGTCGGCTACAACATGGCCAGCCGGTATAACAGCCTGACGACGAAAAACAACGCGAAGGCGCTGGCGGAACGCCTGGGGATTTTGATCCGCGAGGGTAGCATTGAAAAGATCGTCGACGCGACGGTCGATACGCTGCAGGATTATGGCTATCCGCAGGCGGAAGGGCTGGCGCTGGAAAATATTCAGGCCCGGCTGCGCGGTCATTTGTTGTCAAGCTTTGCTTCGATGGAAGGCGGCGTGATCGTCAACAATGGCAATAAGGTGGAAGCGGCGCTGGGGTACTGCACGCTGTATGGCGACGCGATCGGCGCGCTGTCGCCGATTGCCGACTGTACGAAGGTCCAGCTGTTTGACCTGGCGAAGCAGATTAACGCGGCGTTTGGCCGCGAGATCATTCCGGCCAACCTGCTTCCGGAAATGGACGGCGACCGCCTGATCTGGGAATTCCCGCCGTCAGCTGAGCTGAAAGATGATCAGCGCGATCCGATGAAGTGGTTTTATCATGATTGGTTGATTAACCAGCTGACGGAGTATCCGGGCGGCCGGGTTGAGGAAATCATGGACGACTATTTGCAGGGGCGGCTGCAGACCAGCGAGATCGGACAGTGGCTGCGATACTATGGGCTGGACGAGCCGGAAGCTTTTATTCAGGATCTGGAATGGGTGCTGCGCACAATGCAGGGCGCGGTGTTCAAACGAATCCAGTTCCCGCCGCTAATTTTGATCAGCCGCGGCGCGTTTGGTAACGATGTGCGCGAGGCGCAGATGCGCCCGGAAGCAACGAAACGCTACCGTCAGCTGCGTGAACAGATTCTGGCCATGCCAAAGCCGTGTTAATGAATTAGGCGCATACTCGAATTGAAAAGAAAACGCTGAGGCGAACAGGAATACTCCTGTACGGCTTCAGCGTTTTTCTGTTATTGTGTGTTCGGATCAGTGTTTCCGATCGGCGCTCAAGTCGATCATGTCGGCATAGACCGGTGTCGGCAAGCCGAATCCGCCATGCACCGCCATGACCTGACCGGTCGTGTAGGCCGCATCGTCGCTGGCGAAATAAACCACGGCTGCTGCGATTTCTTCCGGTTTGCCCATGCGCTGGATCGGCGTATGCCGCAGGAAGAAGTCCTGGAATTCTTTAGACATGTTGTTCATCACCGCATCGGTTGCGGTCTGGCCCGGGCAGACGACGTTGACGCGGATGTTGCTGCGGGCGGTCTGCACGGCGATATTTTTTGATAAATAGATGATCGCATCCTTGCTGACGGCATAACCAATCCGCGCGATATCCGGCGTCAGTCCGCCGATGGAGCTGATGTTGACGATACTGCCGCCGCCTTGTTTCTTCATGTGCGGAATGACCGCCTGGCTGCTGACGAAAACGCTGGCCAGATTGATATCGACCGTGGCCTGGAAATCCTCCCAGCGCGTGTGTTCAATGTCTAAATCTGTCTTGGGATCGGAGGTGCCGAAATTGTTGACCAGCACGTCGATCCGGCCCTCCAGCTTGACGACTTCTTCGATCATCGTGCGGTAGGATTCTAAATCGGTCGCGTCGTTATAAACGGTGCGGACGCGGTAACCCATCGCATTCAATTCCTCAGCCCGCTGGCTGGCCCGTTCTAAATTCCGCACCGCCATGTAAACGATTGCGCCTTCCTTCGCGCATGCCTGTACCGTCGCTAAGCCGATGCCCCGCGTCGAAGCGGTAACCAATACTACTTTGTCTTTTAATCGCATAGTTTTCTCCTTGATGTAATGGTTTAATTATAAACGCGAAGACTGGAAAAAAATATCGAAATGACCGGCCTGTCGTTAGAAAAGAAAACAAACAGAGGCAAAAAGCGGCGGGAAGAATTGAAAAAACAGGGCGAAATCAGAGAATATCCCAAGTTCGTCCTGTTTGTACGGGTTAAACTTCGTTTGCTTATTGGATGGATGCGTCGTAAATAGTCTGGATCGATTCCTGCAGCAGCGCGTTGAATTCATCGTCAGTCTGCTGCGCCTTAAGCCCTTCGGTCAACGCGCGGGAGAAGCTGGCGATTAAGCCTGGATTGCGCGCCAGTTTTTCGTTGGCTTCCTTGCGGGAGTAGCCGCCGGATAACGCGACGACACGGACGACATGCGGATCGTTCATCAGATCACTGTAGAAACCATCAACTGTCGGAATCGAAAGCTTAAACATCAAACGAACATTGTCCTTCAACGTTTTCAGATGACGTTCAATTTCCGCTTTCAGCAGGATTTCGCATTTTTCCTTGTCCGGCAGGGTGATGTCGACTTCCGGCTCCAAAATCGGAACGAAGCCGGCTTTTGCGATTTCAAGACCGATTTCAAATTGTTGATCGACAATCGCGCGGATGCCGTCCGGATTTGCACCTTTGATCACGGAGCGCATCTTTGTGCCGAAGATATGCCGCTGACCTGCTCTCTCCAGCAATTCCTTCAGATTGCCGATCGGCTTCATCAGCTGAACGTCGTTCTCTAACGGGGCCAGGCCTTTGTCAACCTTGAGAATCGGAAGAATGCCTTTCTTTTCCCACAGATAGTCGGCGGTGTACTGGCCTTCAATCTGACGGTCCATCGTCATTTCAAACAGGATGGCTGCCAGGATATGCTCGCTGGTGAAAGCCGGACTGGTGATGATTCGTGAGCGCATCTGATGGATCAGATCGAACATCGCTTCCTCGCCGTTGTACTGATCTTCCTCGATTCCATACAGCCGAAGAGCTTTCGGCGTACTTCCTCCACTTTGGTCCAGAGCGGCGATAAAGCCTTTGGCGGAATGCATTCGGTTCAGTTGTTCTTGATTCATGCGAAACCCTCCTTTTCTCTTGCCCGGGATGAATCAGTTCATCTCTAAGTTCATGATAGCACTTTCTTTGTGAAAATACCATGCCCGCAGTGCGGCGGTCAGAAACAAAGCACTGCCGTCCGCGGTTATTTTATGATATGATGGTACCGGTGATAGAAATGAAAGAAAAGAAAAAGGATCCGATCTCTTCAGTTCGGACAAAGTGCATTCAGCTTGATGCTTCCGGCAAAGGGCTTGTTAAAATAAAGGATGAAAAGGTTTTGATCGAGAATCTGCTTCAGGGCGAGGAAGTTGAGTTGGAATATACACGGGGAAGGGGCATTCGAGTCGTATCCGCGGTTCGGCTGACGGACAGTCCGCTGCGGGTGAAGCCGCGCTGCCGGGTGTTTGATCGCTGCGGCGGATGCCAGCTTCAGCATGTCGATTATCCTGCCCAGCTGGATTGGAAGAAGGAAAAGGTCCAGCAGCTTTTAGGACGGTATGGCCGGGTGCATGATGTTTTGGGCATGGCGGAACCGTGGACTTATCGCAACAAGGTGATCGCGACGTTTTCACTCAGTAAAAAAGGAAAAGTCATCGCCGGGATTTACGAGGAGGACAGCCATCAGCTGGTACCGTATTCGTCATGCTGGATCCAGGATCCGATCGCAGAGAAAATTCTCGCCACGGTATGCGAGCTGATGACGGAATTGAGGATCGAACCGTATGATGAGGATCAGCGTACAGGGTTGGTCCGGCATTGTTTGATTCGCGTCGGGCATGTGAGCCGCGAGGTGCTGGTATGTCTGGTCTGCGCTTCGCCGATCTTCCCGGCCCGCAAGCAGCTGATTCAGCGGCTGCGCCAGCGGCATCCGGAAATTACGACCATCGTCATGAACGTGAATTCCCGCAATACCAGCGTCGTTCTGGGATCGCAGGAGCGGGTGCTCGTGGGACCCGGCAAGATCCAGGACGAGCTTTGCGGACTGAAGTTTTCGATCGCCGCGAAGTCGTTTTATCAGATTAACTCAGTTCAGACCGAGGTCCTCTATGGAAAAGCGATGGAGCTGGCCAATCTGACCGGCAAGGAACGGGTGCTGGACGCGTATTGCGGAATCGGGGCGATCAGCCTGGTCGCGGCGAAGGCGGCGAAGGAGGTCGTCGGCGTGGAAGTCAATCCGGTATCGGTCAAAAACGCGATTGAAAACGCGCGCATGAACCATCTTCGCAACGCCTGGTTTGTGGAAGCGGATGCCGGTTTGTTTATGGAACAGGCAGCCCGGGAAGGGCAGGCTTACGATGTTGTGTTTATGGATCCGCCGCGCGCCGGTGCGGATGAGCGTTTCCTGAAGTCGTTATGCCGGTTAAATCCGGATCGGATCGTGTATATCTCGTGTAATCCGTCGACGCAGGCACGGGATTTACGGCATCTGACGCATGAGGGGTATCAGGTGCGTTCGATCGTACCGGTCGATCTCTTTCCGATGACATCACACGTGGAGACAATTTGTTTGTTAGTCAAAACCCGGCCGAGCAGTAAAACCTCGGCGCCGTTAAGCCAGCGGCGGCCGTCGGCGGAGATTCCGCCTGTTTGTGCAGAGTGCAAATAATTAAACTTTCAGAATTAAGGCTAAGAAAAGTAGAAGAATACTTTTGAATTTCTGGCCCTATGTTTACCTGTTTTCTATCTCTGAAATATATCATCGAAACAGAGAATCTAGGAAAAAAACTAAAAATAGAGAAGCGATATCCCAAAAAGTTGCGCTGGAAGTGTGAACAAAGAAAAAGGAGGCTAAACGATGTTGTGTATCATCGCGCCGGCAAAGCGCATTAAAACAGACGAAGTTTTTATATCGCCCAGACATCAGCCTTTCTTTCTTGAAGACAGTCGGAAATTGCTGCCAACCCTCAAAGCGCTCAATCAGGAACAACTGCGCAGACTATTGAAATGCAGTCCGCAGATTGCCGAAGAAGCAAGAAAGCAGTATCAAATCCTGGATCTGAATAAGGAAGGGACACCCGCGATTCTGAGCTATGACGGTATTCAGTACCAGACGATGGCGCCGCATGTATTTACGGATGAGCAGCTGGACTACGTGGAACGCCACGTCCGGATTCTCTCCGGATTTTACGGTCTGCTGCGGCCGCTGGATGGTATCCATCCGCATCGCCTGGAAATGGATTCTCCATTAAGAACACCCGCGTTTCGCAGTCTTTATGAATTTTGGGGCGATCGTTTATATCAGCACCTGGCTCAGTCAGATTCTGTTTTAATCGACTTAGCCAGCGCTCAGCATGCCCGCAGCGTCAGCCGATATGCGGCTTCGCCTGTCCGGTATATTAAATGCTGGTTCTATGAAGAAACCGGGATGGGGCTGCGGGAGAAGGGTGTTTATGTAAAGATCGCACGGGGTGAAATGATCCGCTATTTAGCGGAAATCCGAGCGGACAATCCAGAACAGCTGAAAACGTTCAATCGGCGTGGTTATCGTTATCAAGCCAAACTTTCGAATGATCATAATTTTGTGTTTACCCGTGACAAAGGAGAAACCTATGAAACAAAAAATCGGAATTATCGCGGAGGCCGACGATGAAATTCAACCGTTGATCGCGCAGATGCGAATCGAGAAAACAGAAGCAGCCGCGATGCTGAAACTCATCGAGGGGACATGGCAGGGACAATCCATCACTGCGGTACGCTGCGGCGTCGGTAAAGTGAATGCAGCTTTAGCAACTCAGCTGCTGATCGATAAGCAGGTATCCGTTGTGATCATGATCGGAACGGCGGGGGCGTTGGATCCGAACTTAAGGATCGGGGACGTGATCATTATCGAGCGATGCACCTATCACGATGTTGATCATTCGGGTGTTTTGATTCATTATCACCCCTATATGAAAGACCTGTGGTTTCTCAGCGATCCGGACTTGGTTCATCTGGCAGAACGCGCTGCCGGTCAGGGAAACGGAGAAGGAAAAATCCGGACAGGCCGGAGCGTCAGCGGAGATCAGTTCATTGATCAGGCGGGACGCTCATCAATAATTGAAAAATTCAATCCGGATTGCGTCGATATGGAGAGCGCCGCGGCAGCCCATGTTTGTTATGTCAACCAGATTCCGTTTTTAGCATTGCGCGCAATTTCCGACACGCCGCATCAAAGCGGTTCAAAAGCATATCATCAGAATTCTTCCTGGGCCGCGCTTCAGGCGCTGACTCTGCTGGAAAGAATGATGGGCGAGCTGGGAGAAAATAGACCGGAATGAATGAAAAAGAAAAAATGATTGCCGGCATGAACTATAATCCGCTGGATCCGCAGCTGATTCTGCTTCGTGACCGGGCTTCCCGGCTCTGTCATCGCTATAACAAGAAAACCTTTCATGAAGTGAATCTGCGCAGCCGCCTGTTGCGGAAGCTGCTGCGGACTGAGGGCAACTTCTGGGTAAAGCCGCCGTTCTATTGCGATTACGGTTTTAATATTACATTGGGAAACGATGTGATGTTGAACTATGGCTGCGTACTGTTGGACGTCTGTCCGATCATAATCGGCGATAAAACGCTGATCGGTCCGAACGTTCAGCTGCTGACGGCCTGTCATTCGCTGGATCCCAAGCTGCGCGAACAAGATGTGGAATTCGGAAAACCGATCACAATCGGCCGAAATGTCTGGATTGGCGGCGGGGCGATCGTTTGTCCGGGGGTGACCATCGGGGATAATACGGTGATCGGAGCCGGCAGCGTCGTCACGAAGTCCATGCCGGCGAATGTCATCGCCTATGGAAATCCGTGCCGGGTGCAGCGGCGGATCGATCTTGATCAGAAACCGGATGAGTTTTAACCAGAAAAAAAGAGAAATTCCAGTTTGGCGTTGGAAGCCGAAAGCGGAATTTCTCTTTTTAATTGACTGTAATGAAAGCAAGCTGAGATCAGAATTTCTCGGACAGCTTAAAGCCGAGCGATCAAAGCGTCGGTAAACGCGGTGGTCGTCGCGGTTCCGCCTAAATCGCGCGTGCGGACCGGAGTGTCGCACAAAACGGAAACCAACGCCTTGTGAATCCGCTGAGCCGCGTCTCCATAACCTAAATAGTCCAGCATCATGCAGGCGGATTGAAGCAGGGCAGTTGGATTCGCCAGGTTCTTTCCCGCGATATCCGGGGCAGAGCCATGCACGGCTTCAAAGATTGCGATTTCCTCATTCCGATTCACACCGGGAAGCAGCCCCAGTCCGCCGATCAAACCGCTGGACAGATCAGAAAGGATATCACCGTATAAATTCGGCATGACCATGACGTCAAATTGCTCCGGATGCATGACCATCTGCATACACGCGTTGTCGACAATCAGATCAGTGGCTTCGATCTGCGGATACTGCGCGGCGATCTCCCGGAAGATCCGCAGAAACAGGCCGTCGCTTTGTTTTAAGATGTTCGCTTTATGCACGCATGTAACTTTCTTCCGCTGATGAGCTGCCGCGTATTCAAATGCCGCCTGGATGATTCGCTGTGAAGCGGGACGGGTGATCCGCTTGATCGCTTCTATCGTATCCTCGTCGATCTTCCGTTCCTCGCCGATATACAGATCTTCGGTATTTTCCCGGAAGATAATCAGATCGACATTCTCATACCGGGTTTTCACACCTTCCAGTGAACGGGCTGGCCGGATGTTCGCGTACAGGTCAAACGCCAGGCGCAGCTGGACGTTGACGCTGCGGAAGCCCTGACCAACCGGCGTCGTGCATGGCGCTTTAAGCGCAATGTGATTTTTGCGGATCGACTGCAGCGTGGCTTCCGGAATCAGACTGCCGGTTTGTTCCAGCGCGGTCTGTCCGAGCGTTTGGCGGTCAAAGGTCAGGGGGAGCTGGAGCGCTTGTAAGACGCGGACAACCTGAGCGGTGATTTCCGGGCCGATCCCGTCGCCTTCGATCAAAGTAATTGTTTGGGTCATGGCTGATGCCTTCTTTCTATTTGCTTTTAAGTGTACCGCAGGAAAGAAAAAATGAAAAGAACAAATTGAAAAAACAAAACATTATCTTTGAAAAATCTTTCTTTATGAAGAAGTCTTTTCAGGCAGTCCCGCTTCTTTCTCCAGCCGGCTTAAGCGCCAGGAGGTTCCCAGAATCAAGACCGCGCCAACAAGCTGAATGGCGTTAAGCTGTTCGTGAAGGAAGATAACAGAAAAGAAAATCGCACTGACGGGATCCAGATAACTGGAAAATGCGGCCGTGGTGCTGTCTAAACGCGGCAGCGCGCTGAAGTACAAGGCGTAAGCCAATCCGGTGTGCACGATGCCCAGCAATAATAGAAGTCCCCATTGCGAAAGCGATAGTTCAAGACCGTTCCACAACGCCGGCTGAACTAAAAGATAACCGAATAAAACCGCGGCCGCGATCAAAAGCTGAAGGCAGGAGCTGTCCAGGCCGTCGACCTCTTTGAAATAGGGGTTGATCAAAATAATCCCAGCATACATGAGCGCGGCGATGAGGCCAAGCCCGATGCCCAGTCCTGAATGGATTCCCAGAGCGGAACCGGGATTGATCAACAGACAAAGACCCGTCAGTCCCAGAACTAAAAGCAGCGCGGCTTTTCCGGAGAAACGGAGGGAACGAAACAGCACAAACAAAGCGACGAGAATCGGCGCCAGATAATAACATAAAGTGGCGATCGAGACCGTCGTCAGCCGGTAAGCTTCAAACAGGAAGACCCAGTTGGAGCCTAATAAAATGCCGGACATCAACAAGGCGATCCGGGATTTGCGGCTTTGCGGAAGGCGCGGTGGTTTGCGGCGAAGGCATTGATACAGGAATAAAAAACAACCGCCGATCACGGCCCGGAAAAAAGCGATAAGCGCTGAGGACAGAGTGAGCTGGTGGACAAACAATCCCAGACTGCCGAAAATCAACATCGCGCTGATCAGCTGGATCTGACTTCGTTTCATACCGGATTCACCTTGCTTTCCACTTCTTCTTAGTTATAGAATAGAAAAGAAGCAGATCGCTGTCAATGAAAAGAGGGCAAGAATATGATTACTTTTATTCAGGGTGATATCACTTCAGTGCCGGCCGAGATCATCGTCAATGCTGCGAACCGCTCATTGTTGGGCGGCGGAGGCGTCGATGGGGCAATCCACCGGAAAGCGGGTCCGCAGCTGATGGCGGAATGCCGGACTCTGCATGGCTGTGAAACCGGTCAGGCGAAAGTGACAAAAGCTTATGATCTGTCATGCCGCTGGATTATCCATACTGTCGGTCCAGTGTGGAGCGGAGGACGACATCAGGAAGTGGATTTGTTGGCAAGCTGTTACCGGCAGTCGCTGCGCCTGGCTCGTCAGCTGCAAAAGGAATACAGACTGTCCTCGTTGACGATTGTTTTTCCGTGCATCAGCACAGGCATCTATCATTTCCCTAAAGCGCTGGCCTGTTCAATCGCTGTGGACACGGTGCGGGATACGTTAAGCGAGCTGCAGGCTGAAAAGGAGATCGACGTCATTTTCTGCTGCTATGAAAGCGAAGATGCGCAGCTGTATAAAAGACAACTGGATAATAAAGGCGATTAGACGGAAGACTCATAAAAAAAGAGATTTAAAAATGGGAAAACTAAGAATTTCAGAATCCGCGGATTCGCAAAACGCGGTATACTGATGAAAAGAGGGAAGGGCGAGAAGATGAAAAAATTTATGGACGAAGATTTTCTGCTTCAAAATGATACGGCGAAACAATTATATCATCAGGCGGCGGAGACGATGCCAATCCTGGACTATCACAATCATCTGGAACCGCAGGTTATTTACGAAGACCGCTGTTATCCGGATATTGCGGAAGTCTGGCTGGGCCGCGACCATTATAAATGGCGGGCGATGCGGGCTGACGGCATCGGCGAGGATAAGATCACAGGCAAGGCTAGCGGCCGGGAAAAATTTGATGCCTGGTGCGCGGTGATGCCGGATTTGATCGGCAACCCGCTGTATCATTGGACACATCTGGAATTAAAACGATATTTCGGCATGGATACGATTATCTGTCCGGAGAATGCCGATCAGATTTGGGAACAAACCAACGCGATGCTGAACACGCCGGAATATTCGGTGCGGAACCTGCTTCGGAAAATGAATGTTAAGACGCTGTGTACAACGGATGATCCGCTGGATGATCTGCGCTGGCATAAATTGTTGAAGGCTGACTTTGAAATCCGGGTGCTGCCGGCCTTCCGTCCGGATCCTGTTTTAAACATTGAGAAAGAGGGTTATCTGGAGTATCTTGGAAAGTTAGCTGAGCTGACAGGCGAAGACTGCGGCAGCTGGGAAGGGCTGAAGGCTGCGTTGAAAAAACGTATGGATCATTTTGCCGAACAGGGTTGTAAATTGAGCGATCATGCGTTAAACGGAGATTTTTATGCGCCGGCGGATGAGGCTCAGATTCAAAAACTGCTGGACCAGAAGAAAGCCGGCCAGCCCCTTACGATCTCACAGCTGCGTCAATACCGCGGCGCAGTGCTTGTTTTTTTAGCCAGTGAATATGTGAAGCGGGGATGGGCGATGCAGCTGCATATCGGCGCGCTGCGCAATAACAATTCACGAATGTTTGCCAAACTGGGGGCGGATACCGGATATGACAGCACGGATGATCCGATGATCGCGGGTCAGCTGAATTCGCTGTTGGACGCGATGGAACAAAACGCAGGCGTACCGAAGCTGATTCTGTACAGTCTGAACTCCAAGGATTATGAAGTGTTGGCCACCGCCGCCGGGAATTTTCAGGATGGAAGCCTTCCTGGCAAGATCCAGCTCGGTTCGGCTTGGTGGTTCTGCGACCAGAAGCGCGGAATGGAAAAGCAGCTGGATACGCTGGCGGAGGTCGGCTTGTTATCCCGGTTTGTCGGGATGCTGACGGATTCGCGCAGCTTCCTGTCGTTTCCACGTCATGAATATTTCCGACGGATTCTCTGCAATAAGTTAGGAACCTGGGTTGAAAATGGGGAAGCGCCGCAGGATTGGACGCAGCTGGAGAAAATGGTCAGAGATATTTGTTACGACAACGCCGTTCGGTATTTTGAGTTCTAAATTTCAAATATAGGATGAAGAATAAGCGTTTTCAACGGTTTTAACTTTAAAGTCGGGAGCTGGGGTTTCCGGCTTTTTTTATCAGGAAAAGCGCGATCCTGTAAATCAACGTTGATTTTATTATTTCATAGCAACTATATTGTAAAACTATATAGTATATGTTAAATTATAGATAACCGATAAACAAGGAGGGACTCAGCGATGAAAATCATTCACCTGCAACTATTTGAACAAGCCTCGGACCTGTTGTTTCGCTGTCAGCTGTATTTGGAAAAGGATGAAAGCTTCTGGCTTTCCGATCAGCTGACTCTCCATCGCATCGTGAGCCAGGATCAAGAAATTGCCTTCGAAGCAGGTCCCTCAGAACCGATGCTATTCCGCTCGGCTGCCCGCAAGATTACGCCGCAGATCGTTCAGGCAGGGGAAATCGTGATCGAATATCAAGGACAGCCGGTTGGATGGGGGAATGTCAACCGCTCCGATTTATTGGCCCTTAACGTTTATTCCGTTTACTATCCGCAGCCGAAGACCTTGTCCCTCATTCCGTTTCTACTGACATATCGAGGCCGGCCAGGACAGGTCATGCTGGAGGGACAATGGGATGAAGCTCAGAAGGCCTGGTTTTCTTCAGGGCTGGCCGGGGATTCCGGCAATGTCGTGATCTATAAGCCGGAAAGCAAACTGACGCAGGAAAATGCCGCAGTGCAGTTTATCTATTTCAATCCGGATGAAACGGAAATCATTTCCCGCATGGTCGAGGAAGTTGAACAAATTCTGATGGAATATCAGACAGCCTATGGCGCGCGGAAGCTGCCGCAGCGAAAAATGATATCTTTGGATATTCCCGACTATCAAAATGCCGGCGCTTTCCAGCGTGGGGAGTGGACGTTTTACACGCGGATTCTGCCGGAAGATTGTTCTCAAATCCAGGAACATGCCGATCGGATGATTGGCTTGATGGCGCATGAACTGGGTCATCTCTGGTTTACCGGCGCCGACGTTTCTTCCTGGGAGGACTGGCTGAATGAAACAGGGGCGGAATGGGCTTGCCTGCGTTACTTGATGAAACACGGCCCGACATGGCTGCTTAAGCAAAAATTGAACATGCTCGTTTCCACTTGTGCACCGCTGCGGCCGATCCGCACGCCGGAAGGGAAGAACGATGCAAAAAGCATCCATCAAAAAGGAACGGCTTTGTTTTTAAAACTGGCGTTTGATCATGGAATGACGGTCGTCGATCAAATCCTTTCCTTGTTAGCGAACCTGACGGTTAAGTCCACGGCAGCTCTGCTGGAAGCAATCCGCCGGGAACTTTCCCCGGAACTGGCCGCGGCGATTGAGAAATTTCTGGATCAGGCTGATTTTGGACTGCACGGGGAGGATCCAATCTTAAAGAAATGGATTGAAGCCGTAAGTCAGGCATCCGCGGAATAGAACGGAAATATCAAAGTAAGAAAGAAAAGTTGATTAGGATACTAAAAGAGGAGCATACACTCCTCTTTGTTGTCTATGTCAGAATCTGGGGCAGAAGACAATTTCGTCCATGCTTTCCCCAAGAGCTTTAGAACATCCTGATTGGAGAAAGTTAGATTGATTTCCCCGCGACATAACCGGTCCGCACGGCTTCCAGGACACTGCCGATCCCCTGGGCGTCGCCGATCGTGATGACCTCAGGGCACAGATCCTGAATCTGGTTTGCTAATGCGTTGTTCGGCCGGTCGCCGACTGCGATGATGACATTGTCTGCCGGAATTGTCTGTTGTCCTTCGGCCGATTCGACGACGACGGCCTGATCCTGAATTTCCACGCAGCGGGTATTCAATAATTCGCGGCAGTTCAGCTCGCGCAGATGTGCTTTGAGGACAAACCGCGTCGTTTCCACCATCTTGCCCATCAGCCGGTCGCTCATTTCCACGATCGTGACGGATTTGCCCGCGTCCAGCATCCATTCCGCCGTTTCGCAGCCGACCGTGCCGCCGCCGATGATCACAATGTTTTTGCCTGTCGACTTGCCCAGCAGCGCTTCTTTGGCGTTCATGACCAGCGGTTTGTCAAAGCCCGGAATCGGCAGAACTGCCGGCAGAACGCCGGTCGCGACGATGACGACGTCCGGTTTCAGACGCTCGACTTCCTCGCGGGTGATCGGATGATTGAGTTCGACCGTGAAGCCGCGGTATTCGGCCTGGCCTTCCATATAAGGAATATAATCGGCAAGATTCTGCTTATAAGGCGGAACGATGGCCGGGATCAGCTGACCGCCTAACCGGTCTGCCGCTTCGTAAACGGTGACATGATGTCCGCGGATCGCTGCCACTCGAGCGGCTTCGATGCCAGCCGGCCCACCGCCGACCACCATCACGTTTTTAATCGTTTCCGGTTCCGGCAGCGACGCGTCGTTATCATCGTGGCCGAATACGGCGTTGCCGCTGCAAATCAGTTCTCCGTCATGGTGCAGCTGGTTGTCCATGCACTTCTGGCAGCCGATGCACGGCCGGGCATATTTCCATGTGCCGTTGAGGATCATGTTCGGCCGGTTCGGTTCTGTCAATAAGCCGCGTCCCATGTGGATGAAATCGCAGACTCCCTGGGCCAGCGCGCCTTCCGCCAATTCCGGATCATAGGTTCGGCCGCCGGAAATCAGCGGAATCGTGATCGCCGGCCGGCCGCGGCCTTCCAGATTCGGCCGGTCTTCGTTTTCCGCGATCATCGCTTTGCGGATCATACCCGCTAACGGGAAGGTCATGCCTTTCGGCTGACCACCGGCTGGAATATCCTTCAACGTCGCCACATCGCTCCAGTTGCAGGCGATGACCTCGATCGCATCCGCGCCGGCCTGCTGCACAAGATAACAATTCAACAAGCCGTCCATGACGCTGACACCGCCGTTGAGGCCGCCGTCGATGACGTTCATCTTGATCAGAACCGGGAAGTCAGCTCCGCAGCGAGCTTTGATCTTGCGGATGATGTTGCAGGCGAAACGCGCCCGGTTCTCCGCGCTGCCGCCATATTCGTCAGTCCGCAGATTCGCGGTGGCGGAGAAGAACTGAGCGACCAGATAATACCCGGCCCCATGCACCTCTACGGCGTCGTAGCCGGCCTGCTTGGCACGGTAGGCGGCATCCGCAAATTTATCCTCCAGTGCAACGATTTCATCGTGCTCAAAAGCCCGCGGCGTTTCTCCGGTCAGCCCGGTCAGAAAACTATACGGCATCGCGACTGCGGAAGGGGCAACAGCCGGCTGGTTCAGCTTGTGCAGTACATCCAGATTGGCGCCGCGTCCGGCATGGCTGAGCTGGATCGCACACTTGGAACCATATTGATGAATGACGTCGGTGATCCGGCGAAAGCCCGGAATGTACTTGTCGTCGCTCAGTGCGATGTATTGGGCGGTGTTGATGCCCAGCGGCGGATCGACGCAGGTGACCTCGGTGATGATCAGGCCGGTGCCGCCTTTGGCGTTTTCGGCGTAGCGGTTGACGATCGCATCCGTGACGAAGCCATCTCGTCCGGCATCGGTCCCCATTGGCGGCAGGACGATGCGGTTTTTCAGTTCCAGTGTGCCAATTTTGCCCGGCGAGGTGAGGATTGGAAATAAATCAGACATAAAATTCTCCTTTCTTGTGAATGTGATTCACATTGTTGCTTCTATTATACGGGTATGTGCAAATTTTATCAATATGAAAGTGAATTAGATTCACAAAAACTTTAAACAAAGCGCTCTCTTCTGACGCAATCTTGACACCACCGGTGGGCTGGGCTATAGTTAAGCACAGAAAAGAGGGATAGTATGCCGCGATCCGCACGCTTTACGACAACGCATGATCTGCTTAAGAAACAGGCGCTGGCGTTGTTCCTTGAAAAAGGCTATGAACAGACGAGCATTCAGGAAATCACGGAACGCGCCGGGTTAGCGGTCGGTTCCTTTTACCGGCATTTTCCATGCAAGGAGGAGATTTTTGTCGAGATTTGGGACGAATATGCGGCAAAGAATATCCGTGAAACGTTGAAGAAGGCGGAAGCGGCCGGGGATCTGAAATCGTTTCTGGATATTCTGATGCAGGAAAACGAACTGTTCGCGGATGATCCGGTCACGGCGGCGCTCTATTCGACGCAGGCTTCCTTGATCAGCTCCCACCGGGTCGATAATTTTCCGGCGATCGCGGAGTGGTCGATGCGTTACCGGCGTCAGCTTCAGGAATACATCCAGCGCCATGATCCCGACTTAAGTGAAAGCGAAGCCCGGACCCGGGCGAACGTCGTTCATTGTCTGCTCAACAGCTATGCGATGCGTTATGCCGATCGGCTGCAGCGCTTCACCTATGATGCCAAACCGTTCCGTGCAATACTTTATTCCTTATTAAAATTGGAGGATTACGATACCAAAGATCCGCTGTCGTCCGCCGTTTGATCTGTTTTTCAAGTCCTTGGGAAATTCTGTCAGAATTTCCTTTTTTCTTGTGTTTTCCGGTTGAAATGTAAAATTGAATATGGTAATCTAAACATGCTTGTGTGAAAGCACAGCTAGAGGCGCGGAGATTAAGAGTACGCTGATGGAGGCCGAAAGCCTGAGAAGTCAGCCGGAAAGGATGATCCGCCGAAGTCGCTTTGTCATAAAAGCGGCTGGGGACCTATCGAACAGGTAGGTCACTGTCTTTGTAAAGATGCCATTTTACAAAGGAGCACTATCTTAAGGCATATAGGGATGAATGATGATTTCCATTGATCTTTACATGTTTTAGGATGTAAAGATTTTTTTTGTTAAGGAGGAAATTGTATGCGCAAGAAAACTGCCACATCATTCAAAATGCCCCATACCTATGTCATTATCTTCGGCATGGTCCTGCTGACCGCGCTGTTGGCGAACATTGTGCCGGCCGGGGAATTCACCCGTGTCCTGGACGAAGCCAGCGGCAAGATGGTCGTCGTCGCCGATTCGTTCCATTACCTGCCGAAAACCGGCTGCAGTCTGTTTGAAATTTTCACTTCGATTCAGTTAGGCTTCATTGACGGTGCTCAGATTATTTTCTTCATCGTCTTTGCTTACGCCTTTGTTTATATGTTATTGAAAAACGGAACGTTCGATGCGGTCGTCGGCGCCGTTTTGCGAAAGATCGGCAACCGCGTACACCTGTTGATTCCGATCTGCATGATCGCCTTCGGGATCCTCGGCTCAACCATCGGTCTGTTTGAGGAAACCTACGGCCTGCTTCCGATCTTCATTTCAATTGCGATTGCGCTGGGCTTTGACGCCATCGTCGGCGGTTCGATCGTCTATATCGCGGTCGCGGTCGGCTTTGCGGCGGCGACGATCAATCCGTTCACGATCGGCATCGCGCAGGAAGTATCTCAGGTTCCGCTGTTTTCTGGCCTGGGTTACCGGGTCTTCTGCTTTGTTATTTTCATGGGCATCTCGATCATTTATGTCTGGCGCTATGCGGAGAAGGTCAGAAAGCATCCGGAAAAATCAATTCTGGCCGGTGAAAACCTGAATTTCCGCGAAGTCGGTACTAAGGAAGAACTGATGAAGCGTGATTTTACGCTGACGCAGAAAATTTCCGGGCTGTGTTTCATTTTCACCGTCGTCATGCTTTTGATCGGCACGATCAAGCTGGGCTGGTATATCAATGAAATCGCGGCGCTGTTCATCATCATGATGCTTGTGATCGGTCTGGTGTCCCGGTTTACGCCGAGCCAGATCGCGCAGTATTTCATCGAAGCGGCGAAGGATATGATGTTCGGCGCGCTGATCGTCGGGCTGAGCCGGGCGATTCCAGTCATCATGGACAACGCACACATCATCGACACGATTGTGTACTGGCTGTCGACCGGTTTGGCGCAGTTTCAAGGCATTGCGAGCGCGATGGGCATGTTGTTTGTGCAGAATATCATTAACTTCTTCATTCCGTCCGGTGGCGGACAGGCGGTCGTCACGATGCCGATTTTAGCGCCGGTTTCTGAAATGGTCGGCTTGAGCCGGCAAATCGCGGTTCTGGCTTTCCAGTTCGGCGACGGGTTTTCCAATATTTTCTGGCCGACCTCCGTCTTTATGATGTGCGGAATTATGGGCCTGCCGGTCAACAAGTGGTATAAGTTTGTGACGCCGTTGTTCGGTTTATTGTTCATCGCGGAAATTGTGCTCTTAACGATTGCCGTGCTGATCGGATACTAGACGGGAGGAAATCACGATGGAAAAGAACTTGGCGATGCTGCGCGAGGCGCTGTTTGCGCGGGAAGCGGAAATGGCTGAACAGTTTGAACAAGTCCGCGATGAAATCTACGCCCATCCGGAACTGGGGTGTGATGAGGTCTGGTCGTCGCAGTATTTGTGTGAAAAAATGCGCGGCTATGGTTTCACGGTCACGCAGCCTTACGGCGGTCTGGCAACGGCGTTTCGCGCTGAGCTGAACTGCGGCGATGGTCCGAAAATTGCTTTCCTGGCGGAATATGACGCGCTGCCGGGCTATGGTCCGGAGCATAACCAGAACGCCCATGCCTGCGGTCATAACTGGATCGCAGCTTCAACACTGGGCGCAGCCGCCTTGCTGGCGCAGATCAGCGAAGAATTCAGCGGTACAATCGTTTTGATCGGAACGCCGGCGGAAGAAACGCTGGGCGGCAAGTGCGACCTGGTTGACGCGGGCTGCTTTGACGATATTGACGCGGCATTTCAGATGCATTTAGGCGCGGAAAACAACATTCATGTCGTGTCGCTGGCGATGGATTCCCTGCAGTTTGACTTCACCGGGAAAGCGGCGCACGCTGCGGCGTATCCGCATTTAGGCATCAATGCTTTGGATGCCGTCCAGCTCACGTTTGCCGGGATCAACGCCCTGCGCCAGCACATGCAGAGCGACGCAAGGGTGCATGGGATTGTAACCAACGGCGGAGCGGCGGCCAACATCGTGCCGGAAAGCGCGTCCTGTCAGTTCTATATCCGGGCGAAATCCCGCGCTTATCTGGAAGAATTAACACAGCGGATCATCAACTGCGCCAAGGGCGCGGCGCTGATGACGGGTGCGTCGTTAGCTTATCATAACTTTGAGAACTCGTATGACGATCTGGTTTACAGCGAGCCGTTACGGAAGCTGTTGAAGGAAAATCTGGAAGCGCTGGGCGTGACTCATTTTGTGCCGCAGTCCAACGAAGCCTCCGGCTCGACCGATATCGGCAATGTCTCGCATGTTTGTCCGACGGTGTATTGCGAAATTGAAACCGACGCTTGTCCGCCGGTGTATGCGCACAACGAAGATTTTCTGGACTATGTTCATGGTCATGCCGCCGATCATTCGCTGCACACAGCGATTAAAGCGATGGCCTTCAGCGCGCTGCAGGTTTTTCTGAACCCGGAGCTGTTAAAAGGCGGACTGTAAAGCGTTCCCAACGCTCAGCAATCAGCGGGATTCAGAAATTTCCAAAACAAACGACGAAATAAAACCAAGAGCCGCGGGAAGCGGCTTTTTTAACAGACTCTTTGAAAGGCTGAAAACTTTGGCATTCTGTCTGAAAAAGCAAGCGAAGCCTTTCCCCAAGTGCGGGCGGGGCTTGTGTTTGCCGTGAGAGATGTTTATAATCGGATTGAAGTCATCGGACTTGAAGGAGGAATTGAACAATGCAGAGAATCGTAACCATTCAGGATATTTCCTGCGTCGGTAAATGTTCGCTGACCGTGGCGCTGCCGATCATTTCGGCGATGGGTGTGGAAACAGCGATCATCCCGACGGCGGTGTTGTCGACCCATACAATGTTTCAGAACTATACATTTCATGACCTGACCGACGAAATCGCGCCGATCGCACGGCATTGGCAGCAGGAACAGATTGATTTTGCGGCGATCTATACGGGATATTTAGGATCGAAACGGCAAGTTCAGCTGATTTCCGATTTCTTTGATCAATTCAAATCTGAGGATAATTTTATCTTTGTGGATCCGGTCATGGCGGATAACGGCAAGCTTTATCCACTGTTTGACCTGGACTTTGCCGCCCAGATGGCCAGGCTGTGCGCCAAGGCGGATATCATCGTGCCGAATCTGACGGAAGCATGCTTTCTGACGGGGATGGAATACCGCGAACACTATGACGAGCAGTACATCGAAACGCTGCTGGATAAGCTGGCCGCTTTGGGAACAAAACGTGCGGTCGTTTTGACCGGTGTGGCTTTGGAACCCGGCAAGACCGGCGTCGCCGGCCGGGATCTTGTAAGCGGGAAGAAAATCCGCTATGTGCATGACCGGATCCCTGTCAGCTACCATGGAACCGGGGATATTTTCTCAAGCACGACTGTCGGCGCTCTGGCACTGGGAAAAAGCTTGCAGGAAGCGCTGGAGATTGCGGCCGACTACACCGTCGCTTGTATCCGCGAAACGATGGAACACGACGCTGAAAAGAAATACGGCGTGAATTTTGAACGCGTGCTGCCGCAGCTGATCCGCCGTCTCGGTTTATAAAAATAGAAGAGGCGAACAAAATTTAAAGCTTTTGCATCTATGGGAATCCTTCTCAGTATTTTGACGTCCTGCATACCATAAGAGATTCCTGCATCATAGAGGATATTGACGATGATATCCAGCGTGATCAACGACAATCCAGTTAAGAAATAATCACCTGTTCTGATAATTCCTGGTGGGATAAAAACTATAAAACAGAAGAAAAATGATTGAAAACAAGCGGACAGATTGGTAAAATTACATTGACTGGAAATAGCTGTTGTGCTATTATTATCACGTTGTATGCCCCTCTGATGGCTGCAACCGCTCATAACAGGGTTTTAAGACGGGAAATCGTCCCCTGCGCTGGCGAGTCTCTTTCAGAAATACATGAGAATATGAACGGAGGTGCAAGTCATGTACGCAGTAATTGAAACAGGCGGAAAGCAGCTGCGCGTTGAAGTCGGCCAGTCGATCTATGTAGAAAAGCTGGACGTTCAGCCGGGTGAAGAAGTCGTCTTCAACACCGTTGTGCTCTATGCCAACAGAACAACAAAAATCGGTACGCCGTATGTCAAGGGTGCTAAGGTCACCTGCAAAGTTGAGAAGCAGGGCAAGGAAAAGAAGGTCACGATCTTCAAGTACAAAGCCAAGGACGGTTCTTCTCACCGCAAACAGGGCCACAGACAGCCGTATACAAAGCTGACCGTTGAAGCCATCGAAGCTTAAGTCTCATGATTCGGATCAAGCTGACTGAACGTCAGGGAAAGGCGGAAACCTTACTGGCGGAGGGTCATGCGGGCTACGCTGAAATGGGACAAGATCTTGTCTGCGCCGGCGTCAGCTGCATTACGATCGGAACCAATAATGCTTTGGATGAATTAGCGCCCGGAACGTTTCAAACGGAAACCCGGGAGGGATATCTGAAAATCCGGATTCTGAATCCGGACGATCCGACCGCCCAGCTGATTCTCCGAACAGCCTGGATTCAGCTGCAGACCATTGCAGAGAGTTATCCAGAATTTATAAAACTCAAAAAACAGGAGGTGTAAGCCATGAAGTTAGTATTGAACATTCAGTTGTTCGCTTCCAAAAAGGGTGTCGGTTCTACAAAGAACGGCCGTGATTCTCATTCCAAAAGACTGGGAGCCAAGAAGGCGGACGGACAGTTTGCGACAGCCGGTTCAATCTTATACCGTCAGCGCGGCACAAAGATTCATCCGGGTGTGAATGTCGGACGCGGCGGCGATGATACCTTATTCGCAAAAGTCGACGGAACTGTAAAATTCGAGCGCGTAGGCAAGGACAAGAAGAGAGTTTCTGTCTATCCAGCAGCGTAAGTTAACAAAATCCCCGGTTGGGGATTTTTGTTTGAAGAAGTACGATCGAGGTTATTCTAAGAGGAAAGGAGGCGTTTTCCATGTTTATTGATCGTGTTAAAATGAAACTCAAGGCCGGTAATGGCGGCAACGGATTGGTTGCGTTCCGGCGTGAAAAATATGTACCCCTGGGAGGACCGGCAGGAGGGGACGGCGGCGACGGCGGCGATATTATTTTTGAAGCTGACAGCAACAAGTCAACCCTACTGGATCTGCGCTATTCCAAGCAGCTGACCGCGGGCAACGGCGGTGTCGGCAAGCCGAAGAAAATGCACGGCGCGGATGGCGACGACGTCTTGGTCAAGGTCCCGCTGGGTACGTTAGTCAAGGATCTGGCGACCGGCGGACTGATCGCCGATTTAACGAAACCCGGCCAGCGCGCAGTCATTGCCAAAGGCGGCAAGGGCGGCCGCGGCAACTGGCATTTTGCTTCCGCCCGCAACTCTGCGCCGGAATATTGTGAGCAGGGTGAAGACGGCGAAGCCAAGGAAATTCAGGTTGAACTGAAATTGCTGGCGGACGTCGGGCTGGTCGGCTTTCCCTCGGTCGGCAAGTCAACGTTATTATCCGTTGTCTCCAAGGCTCGCCCGGAAATCGCGGATTATCCGTTCACGACGATCACGCCGAATCTGGGCATGGTTCAGGTCCCGGATAGCCGTTCGTTTGTCATGGCGGATTTACCGGGTCTGATCGAAGGCGCCAGCGAAGGCAAGGGACTGGGACATCAGTTTCTGCGTCACATCGAGCGCTGCCGGGTTATTGTGCACGTCGTGGACATGGGCGCCAACGACGGCCGCGATCCGATTGAAGATTACAGAATCATCAACAAGGAGCTGGAACAATACGAACTGCGCTTAATGGAACGGCCGCAGGTCGTGCTGGCGAACAAGATGGATCTGGAGGGCGCGGAAGAGAATCTGAAGCGTTTTAAGGAAACTTATCCGGACATTCCGGTATATCCGGTGATCACGCTGATCGCGGAAGGGCTGGACGAGGTTCTTTACAAAGTCGCGGATCTGTTGGAAACGACGCCGGAATTCCCGATGACAGGTGAAACTGAAGTTGAGGAAGGCGTATTGTATAAGTTTGTACCGAAGGCGCCGGATTTCACCGTTACCAATCTGGGCAATCACCAGTGGCGGCTGGAAGGTCCGAAGGTCGAGAAACTGTTCAAGATGACTGATTTTGAGGTTGAATCGCAGGTGTATCGGTTCGGCCAGTCGCTGCGCAAGCTGGGCGTCGATGAGGCGCTGCGGCAGAAGGGCGCGGAGGACGGCGATCTCGTCTTCATCAACGATTTCCAATTTGAATTTGTCGAATAAGCAATCAGAGGCCGTTTGCGCCTCTTTTTCGTTGGCCATGGAGTGGACCAGAGGGAAATGGGATTTCTGGCTTGAAAAAAGACTTAAATAAACGATCAGTTTTTGAGTGTGAAGGAGAATGAAATGATGATGACCATGCGGTTGGCTCAGCGACAGGATTTACCGGATTTACTTCAGCTTTATACGTTTTTGGGCGATAACCCTATTCCAGAGTTGGATGCCAAACTCATGCGGCTGTGGCAAACGCTGCTGAACGATCCGCAGACAGCGATAATCGTGGCTGAGAGTCAAGGCCATGGAATCTCAACCTGCACACTGACGATCATCCGCAATCTGACGCATGATCAGCGGCCCTGCGGGATCATCGAAAATGTGGTGACGGATCCGCGGTATCGGTGTCAGGGCTTAGGCCGGAGGGTCTTGGAGGAAGCGGTGCGGATCACCTGCGAGAATCATTGTTACAAAGTGCTGCTGACAACGGGCTCCAAGCGGGAAAGTACGCTGCGTTTTTACCGTGAAGCGGGATTTAATGATCAGGATAAAACCGCCTTTGTGCGCTGGCTGTAAACGGATCCTGCCTCTAAGCCGGACGCGAAATTTTTTATTTCCTCGTTTTTTACTTCTTCATTGGTATTTTCTTTCAAGACGTCAAACGGAGGAGCGGAAACGCCGGGAAACAGACAAGTGTTGGTTAAGCCTGAGGCAAGCCTTCGTCAGTTTCCTGATTGGCTGTTTCGTTTGCGCTTGTTTTATGGTAAAATAAACGGCAGGTGATAACATGATAGCAATGATTAAAGGAACGGTTTTTGCCGTGGGTTTGGATTGGATCATAATCGAAAACCAAGGTATCGGATATAAAGTGTTCTTTTCCCGTCCGGAAGCGGTCCGGCTGAATCAGGAAGTGCGAGTCTTTACCTACCAGCACGTGCGCGAAGATGAGTTCAGTCTGTTCGGCTTTTTGTCGATGGAGGAACAGGATCTGTTCGTCAAGCTGATTTCCGTCAAGGGTCTGGGCCCGAAGACGGCGATGAATATGCTGGCGGCGGCGACGTATCAGCAGATGGTGCAGATGATTGAGCAGGGCGATGTTGCGGCGTTAAAAAAGATGCCGGGCATCGGTGCGAAAACCGCATCGCAGATCATTTTGGATCTGAAGGGCAAGCTGGTTCGCGAAGAAACCGCTGAAGGCAAGTCCAGTCAGGCAATCGAAGACGCGCTGGAAGCGCTCAAAGCATTGGGCTACAAGCAAAGCGAATTGAGCGGGTTATCGAAAATGATGCGCGAGCATCCGGATAAGACGACAGACGAATATGTGAAATTAGGTCTGCAGCATCTGCTGCAGCGGAAAAGAGGGGGATAAGGGATGGACGAGGAACGGCTGCTTTCTGCACTGCCGGAAGCGGGGGATGACGAATCATCGCTGCGGCCGCAGCGGCTGACGGATTATATCGGTCAGACCCAGCTGAAAGAAAACCTGAAGGTTTTTATCCAGGCGGCGCTGCAGCGCAATGAAACGCTCGATCATGTCCTGTTGTACGGACCTCCGGGATTGGGCAAGACGACGCTGGCCTACATTCTGGCCAATGAAATGGGCGGCAAGGTGCGCACAGCCAGCGGCCCGAGCATTGAACGCAGCGGCGATCTGGCGGCGATCTTGTCGACGCTGGAGCCGGGCGACGTGTTGTTTATCGATGAAATCCACCGGCTGCCGAAGATGGTCGAGGAAGTGCTGTATCCGGCAATGGAGGATTTCTGCATTGATATCGTTGTCGGCAAGGATTCCGGCGTGCGTTCGATCCGCCTGGATCTGCCGCCGTTTACGCTGGTCGGCGCGACGACGCGGGCGGGCGATCTGACAGCGCCGCTGCGCGATCGCTTCGGCATCGTCAATAAGCTGGAATATTATGACGAGGATCAGCTTTCGCAGATCGTTTCGCGGACGTCGCGGGTGCTCAATGTGGCCGCGGCCCCGGAAGCGGTCAGGGAAATCGCCAAGCGCTCCCGCGGTACGCCGCGAATTGCGAATCGTCTGCTGCGCCGTGTGCGGGATTTTGCGCAAGTGCTCAACGACGGCGTGATCAGTCTGGACGTCGCGCAGACAGCGTTGGATCGGCTGCGGGTCGATTCGCTCGGCCTGGACGACGTCGATATCCGCTATCTGCGGGGGATTATCGAACGTTTCCGCGGCGGTCCGGTCGGCTTGGAAGCGCTGGCTTCCAGTATCTCTGAGGAACCGATGACGCTGGAAGACGTGTATGAGCCATATCTGATTCAGATCGGCTTTATCAACCGGACGCCGCGCGGCCGGGTCGCGACGCCGAAGGCTTATGAGCATCTGAAGATTGCTTATCACGATCAGCTGTTCGATCTGTAAGCAGAAAATCAAAGGGAAAAGAAGATTCGTTGAACAAAAGGACGCAATGACCGCGTCCTTTTGTTGTTGATGGGATTCTGCTTCGGTTTGGATCCGATCTTCAATCTTATTCTGTTTTCATTGATTTCGAACGGGGATCTCTATCTTCGCAAGGCAGAATCTGACTGCGTTTGCGGAAATTGAATTCTTTCGTCTTGTTGAGAATACAAAAAAGCAGACGAGGAGACCAATAAAAAAGGATCCCCGCTTCCGGCGTTTGCCGTCTGCAAAGATCCAGATGAATTTCAATGATTTTACAGTGCGCTGCTCCCCGTTAAATCCGATCCGCCGGTCTGACCTGCAGGCGGGAAGCACAGTGCAGCCGATCTTCGCCCTGACAATAGCGCAGCGCGCCTTCCTCGTTCAGCACCACCGGCATCCGGTCGTGGATGGCGGAGAGTTCCGGCAGCGCCGGACGGGTCATAATGACGAAGTGCGGACCATCCGCTTCCAGACGGTAGAAACCGGCCATGCACAGCATCGCCTGATCCGGAAGGGTGAACAACATCTTTTTCCGGCTGGGCTTCTCCCATTCATAATAACCGCTGGCGCAGATGACGCAGCGGCGCTGACGCAGGCTTTCGCCGAACATCCGCGAGCGCGGTGCGGTTTCCGAGCGGGCGTTGATCACCAGCCGTTTCTGCGTCGGATGGGTAAATCCCCAGCGCATGGCGGCCGGAACCAGTTCATCTCCCTGCTCAGACAACAGGCAAACCGGCGTCCGCTGCGATGGAAAAACCTCGCCCAGACTCAATTCCGATAGCGGTTCGTCGCCCAGCTGCCGCTCAAGCAAAGCCAGCAGCGAGCGGATCCGCGCGTTGTTCTGATCAAAGAATAAATAACGTCCGCACATCGTTTCACCCTCATTTCTCGATAAACCAGCGGTTTTCACAAAAGTACAGATACCGCCGCTGCCCGTGGGAAAACAGGCAGGTATAGCGCAGACCCGCGCCGCCGCTTTTTAAGGAAGCCGCAGGACAACGCTGAACAATTTTCTCTATCTTATATTTTAACCCGTTTTCCCAAAGAATAAACAAGGGAATGAAACTGCCGTCGTCTTCCCAGTTGCCGTTCACCCGAACATACTGCTTTTCCATGAAATCCTCGCTCCTCTCTGTCTTATATTTTACTTGAAAATAATTCAATTTCAAGCTTATATTAGAAAAAGGAAAGGATAATTTTGGGTATGCAGGATTTGAAAAGAATTTAAAGCTGAGTACGCCATGAATCTTAATTGCATGGATTGCCCCAAGCTCAAGGAATTAAGAATAATAGTTAATCATCTTGTTCAAAATATTTCAGCAAACGCATCGTCAGTTGGATGGAAAATAGCTGATTAGCATCGCGGCAGGATAAATTCCATTTTTCTTCGATTTTTTTCAATCTGTAAAGAATGGTATTTTTATGTGTAGCTAAGGCTTCTGCTGTTTTTCCAATTTCAAAATTATTTTTGATATATTGCTTTAACGTTTTATAATATTCAGAATTCTGCTGCTGATCCCAGCGAATCATTTCAATTAACGCCGGATTACAGTAATCAAGGTAACCATCAGTTTCAAGATTGCTGCGCAGAAATAACGCATATTCCCGGTGATCGTCAAAATAGAACAAAGTGCCTCGAGGTTGTTTCTTAAAGATCGGATGAGAGCATAAATAGCTCCGCTGTATGTTGGAGTTCAAGATGTTGCAAAAACGGCAGCCGATTAAAATGTCAGCCTGCAGAACCTTCGCTGATTCTTTTAGATTCTCGATCTGGTAAGTTCTGATTTCCTTTTCTGTGAGGTCAACAAGCGTATAAATGATTCCTTGTTCTTCAGCGGTTAGAGAGTCAGGAAAAATTCGCAGTAAAGCAGATGTAATCAAAGCGTTTTCTTCAGATTTTCTTCCTTTGGCGGCAAGCAGACGATATTGTTTACCGTGGTATTTCTCGCTGTCGGAAACCATTACCGATAATTCCATCAAAGTTTTGATTTTCCCGCATAAAATCATTTTAAATAAATTTTGTTCGTTGAGATTGTATCCCCAAACACCATCAATGGAACAGGAAATTGCAATAATTCTGGCAATCGTTTGAACTAACTCCATATCCATATTTTCTAATTCCTGGTTTGTTCCTGGAATTGTAATATTGCCAAAATAGCGTTCACCAATATAAACGTTAGAAAAAACTCGGGCATAATCATCTTCCGTAGCCGGAGAATAAAATGGAATCAGATTTTCTTTGCGTTTGCTGAGAACCCCCATAAACGTATTAAACCCATGGCTGTCTTTGGAAAGCATCTTTTTAATCCGGATCATTTCACCTTCTGGATAATTCTTGGAGCAGATTGCTAGTTCAATTCGATTGTCAGGGGAAAACCTGACGGGAGCATTTAGAAGTTCCGATGCGGTATCGACAAGAACTTGTAAATCAGTATTGTCATAGAGCATCGGGAAGAGAATCGACTCAGCTTTTACGGATAGATAAGACATAATTATTTCTCCTTTTAGTTAAACGGATAATTACGATAAGGATTCAATGTGACACCGCACAAGGACACATCAATTTTGTGATTTTGCATTAAAGATGGAAGCGAATGTTTAGTGGCCGCAACATAGGCATACCGTTTCTTCTTTTCTATAATAAATATGTAAATGAATTATATCACAATTGCGAAAACAGCAGAGATTAAATGCTGTAAGCATAGAAAGGATAGCATGAATCAAAGATCATGCAAAGAGGAGAAAATGAACAAACTGTCACGAAGAGATTTTTTGAAAGACGCAGCGGCCGGGGCGCTCGGGCTTGCCGGGATGTCTCTGCTGGGTGGATGCCAGACGTCAACCAGTTCTGCAGCTGGAGACTATACTTACGCGGAAACCATTGCCTGGGATGGACAATATGATGTGGTCGTTGTCGGCTTTGGCGGAGCCGGCGCTACGGCAGCGCACTATGCGGCCGCCAGTGGTGCTAACGTCCTGATTGCCGATGCGGCGCCCAAAGGTCATGAAGGCGGCAATACCCGTTATGCCCAACAGTTTATTGTTTGCGGCGATAATCCGGAAAAGTTACAGACATATTACCATGAATTAGCCGGGGGATTGGAATACGACGAGGAGGTCATTAAAGTGTATACTGAGAATATGGTGACACTGGGTGACCGGATGGCGTCCGATTACGGCGCGGACGTAATGTATTGGAAAGGCGTGCCGGCAGTGGCTTGGGCAATTCCGGAATTCCCGGAATTGGAAGGCGGCGAGGCGATCAACGCGTTTACCGTTCACGCCGGTGCAAAAGATTCCGCTTTGTGGAAACTGCTGCGGCAAAAAGTGGTCGAAGAAAAAGATAAAATTGATATCTGGTTCAATTCCCGGGCGGCTCATTTAATCCAGGAACCTCAGACGAAAACGATCATCGGCGTCACATTTGAGCGGGATGGGAAAATGGTGAATATTCGGGCGGCGAACGGTGTTGTTCTAGCCTGCGGCGGGTTTGAGAATAATTCAAAAATCGTTCAGGATTATATCGGCTATGCTCACTATAATGTCATTGGATCGACTTATAATCAGGGGGATGGGATTCATCTTTGCTTGGAGGCCGGAGCGGATTTATGGCATATGAACTGTTTCGAAGGCAGCAACACCCTAGGCGGTTTGGGACCGGATTATGGTGCGGGTGAACGAGGAATCGATCTTACCGGATTTTCAGCCGGAAGTTTTTTGATCACAGGCTTAGATGGTCGACGTTATTTTAATGAAACAGCGGAAGCCAGACATGGACATATCCGGCGCGGCGGTGAGTACGTTATGCCAGGACATCCGCAGAACGCCTGGTTAATTTTTGATCAGAATCAATATGAAACCCTCAGCTGGCCAGCTTTCGTTCAAGGGCAGATCATCGCTGCGGAATCCGTTCTGGAACTGGCGGCGGCATTAAAGATGGAAGCTGCAGTCTTATCGCGGACTATCAAAAAATTTAACCGCTTTGCCAGTGCAGGTGAGGATCTTGAATTTGAACGCGATCCCCAAACGATGCGGGAACTGGCAGGAAAGACGTGGTATGCGCTGCGGCTTGTCCCGCGAATTTTGAATACGCAGGGAGGAGCGCGTAGAAATGCCCGGGCCGAGGTACTGGATCCGGCCGGTAATGCCATCCCTCATTTATATTCAGCAGGTGAATTCGGTGGTTTGACGGCAAAAAATTATCAAGGGGCGACCAATTTGTCGGAGTGTCTGGTGTTTGGAAGGATTGCAGGCGAAAATGCAGCAACTGTGAAAGAAGCTTTACCAAGTTATACGCTGGCTCCGGCAGTTGAATCAAAACTCACGTACACCCAGGGTACAACGGATGAAAAAACGAGTGAATATGAACTGGAGGAAAACGAAGTGCTGGGTGTTGGCGCAGGGATGGGCGGCGATGTTGTCGTTGCAGTGAAAATTGAAAACGGAGCGGTCGCCAGAATCAGAATTCTGGAGAATAATGAAACGCAAGGGATTAGCGATCCGGCGTTCGCCACATTACCAGATCAGTTTATTGGCTGTGCGTCAGCAGAGGAAATCGACGCTATCGATCATGTCAGCAAGGCAACAGTGACCAGTAACGCGCTGAAAGAGGCCGTTAAAAACGCGTTAAACCAACTTCAATAAATCAATTAGAATAATCATTCAGGAAAGCGTAAGTTCTTAGGCGAAACAAAGTATGGAACCACGCTTTCTTTTTTCTGGAAAGTTTCAATGATGATTTTACTGGGACAGGGTTGGTCATTGCTTAAATGATCATGAATAATTTTCAGATAACATGAACAAATTTAAAGGATATACCTGGAATACTTGAAAAAAGTTCCGATTAGTCGTTGAAAAAACGGGAAGATTCCGTTACAATGAAGCCAGGGTGGTGATTCCGATGTATTTTAAGGAAAACCTGAGATATCTCAGAAAGAAGTATCATATTACACAGAATGACCTGGCGGAGAAATTCGGCTATAAATCATTTACGACGATTCAGAAATGGGAAGACGGCACCTCAATGCCGAAAATGAGCATCCTGCAGCAGCTGGCGGACTTTTTTAACCTGACGATCGAACGGCTGATCAACCAGGATCTGACACGCGATGAAATGTCGGGCGTGCGGGTACCGGTGCTGGGCAGCGTCAAGGCGGGCTATGATCATCTGGCAGAACAGATTGTTGAGGATTATGAATGGGTCAGCCCGGATGAAGCCCGGGGCGGCGAATATTTTTATCTCGATGTCGTCGGGGATTCGATGAAAAACGCCCGGATTGAGGAAGGCGACCGCGTGTATATCCATCGTCAGAATTCCGTGGATAACGGGCAGATCGCCGTCGTCTTGCTGGAAAACGACGAAGTAACGCTTAAACGTGTGTTCTATAAAGACGGCGATATGATCCTGCAGCCGGAGAACGACGCTTACGAACCGATCGTCGTGCCGTTAAAAGACGTCATGGACCGCCGCGTGCAGATACTGGGCCGGCTGGTTCACAACAAGATCCGCTATTAACATCAAAAGCGGGGATAATCTGAAAGAAAAAGGAAAGACCGTGAACGGGTTTGTATTGAAAACTGAACGGTCTTTTCGTTTGGGTTTTGTTGCAATGACAGCGGTTTCAAGGTAAACTTATACAAGAAATGAAGGTGGAAGCATGGAAAAATATATTATGGCGATCGACCAGGGAACGACCAGCACCCGGGCGATTTTATTTGATCAGCAATGTCAGATCCGCGCACAGGCACAGAAGGAATTTACACAGTATTTCCCCAAGCCCGGCTGGGTTGAGCATGACGCAACGGAGATCTGGCTGAGCGTGCTGGCCGTGATGGCGGAAGTTGTGATGGCCAGCGGCATCGACCCCGTGCAGGTAACGGGGATCGGGATTACCAACCAGCGCGAAACGACAGTCGTCTGGGATAAAACGACCGGTCTGCCGATCTATCACGCGATCGTGTGGCAGTCGCGGCAGACGGACAAGCTCTGCGACCAGCTGAAGAAAGAAGGGCTGGAAGACTGGATTCGCGGGAAGACCGGACTGGTCATCGATCCGTATTTCTCAGCGACGAAAGTCAAATGGATTCTTGATCATGTCCCGGGCGCGCGGAAGCGGGCAGAAAACGGCGAGCTGTTGATGGGGACGATCGATACGTGGCTGGTGTGGAAGCTCAGTGAAGGACGCTGTCACAGCACGGATTACTCCAACGCTTCGCGGACGATGATGTATAATATCTTCGATTTGAAGTGGGATGCGGAGATCCTGGCAAAGCTGGATATCCCCGCAAGCATGCTTCCGCAGGTTCAGCCGTCCAGTCAGATTGTCGCGACGACGGCGCCGGTGCATTTTTTCAACCGGGAAGTCCCGATTGCCGGGGTCGCAGGCGATCAGCAGGCGGCCTTGTTCGGCCAGGGCTGCTTTGAGGAAGGTATGGCAAAAAACACCTACGGCACCGGATGCTTCCTGTTGATGAACACCGGTGAGAAGCCGGTCGTTTCCCGTCATGGCTTGGTGACGACGTTGGCCTGGGGGGTGGACGGCAAGGTGAATTACGCGCTGGAAGGCAGTATTTTCGTCGCCGGCAGCGCAATCCAATGGCTGCGGGACGGCTTGAAAATGATCCGCACCGCACCGGAGAGCGAAGCGCTGGCGACCTCGGTATCCAGCAGTGAAGGCGTGATCGTCGTTCCGGCATTTGTCGGATTGGGCGCGCCGTATTGGGATGATAAAGCCCGCGGGGCGATCTTTGGCCTGACCCGCGGCACAACGCAGGCTCATTTAGCGCGGGCAACGCTGGAATCGCTGGCATTCCAGACCCGCGACGTATTGGAAGCGATGCAGAAGGATTCCGGCATCCGCTTAAAAACATTGAAGGTTGACGGCGGCGCCGTGCGCAATAATTATCTGATGCAGTTTCAGAGCGATCTGCTTCAGACACCGGTGGAACGGGGGAAAATCAATGAAACGACAGCGCTGGGCGCGGCTCTGTTAGCCGGACTGGCCGTCGGTTTCTGGAAAGACCGGCAGGAGGCGCTGGCCGGGCTGCAGCTCGACCGCCGGTTTGAGCCGCAGATAGAACAGGGCCAGGCGGACGAAGATTACCGCCGCTGGCAGCAGGCCGTGGCATGCTGCTGCCAATATCATCCTGAGGCTTAAAGGGAATCCGGAAATAAACAAAGAACAGGAGAATTGGACTCATTCATGGTATTAGATAAAGAAGGCTTTAATCGATGGGCGGCACAGTATGATCAAACCGTCGCTCAAACTCAGGCTGACAGCCAGTATCCATTTGCCGGCTACGATGCCGTGCTGCAGGCGATTGAAATGATCGTTGCCGCAAAGCCGCAGCCGGAGGTGCTGGACGCGGGCTTTGGCACCGGTGTTCTGACCCGGCGGCTGGCTGAGCGGGGCGCTCAGATCACCGGTTTTGATTTTGCTTTGGCAATGGTTGAAACTGTCCGGCGCCAACTGCCGCAGGCAGAATTGTTCGTGCATGATTTTAATGACGGCTGGCCGGCAGTGCTGGCGGAAAAACAGTTTGATTTTATCGTGTCCACGTATGCGCTGCATCATCTCAGCGTGGCCGGACAAATCGCCTGGATTCAGGAAATGCTCGGCCATCTCAAGCCCGGCGGAAGGGTGCTGATCGGCGACGTCGCGTTTGACAACGCCGCGGCGCTGTACGCATGCCGCGATCAGGCGGGAAAGCGATGGGACGCAGACGAAATCTATCTGACCCGGGAACAGCTAAAACCCGTCTTCGCACAACAGCTGCAGTGGCAGCGCTGTTCGTTCTGCGCGGCGCTGATGAGCTTTGGCGCTGACTGAAGCCGGCGGGTAAAATAAAAGAAAACAGGGGGATAAGCAATGAAAGCATTAATCTTCGATATGGACGGCGTCATTATCGACAGTGAAAAAGTGTATGAGCAGGCAGATCAGCAATGGTTTGCGGACAACGGCATTAAGACGGACCGAATCGCGCTGCGCCAGTGCCTGGGCTGCACGGACGATGTGAACTGGGGCATGATCGCCCGCTGGAATCCGGAGCTGGATATCGCCGCCACGTTCCACAAATACCGCGCGTTCTGCAAGGACGTGCGCGTCAATTATGAAAAAATTTACCGTCCCTACGTCCAGACGCTGATCGATCAATGCCGCCGCTGCGGGATTTTGACCGCGCTGGCTTCAAGCTCGCCGATGGACAATATCCAGACGGTTTTATGCGATTGTAAACTTGAGGGACAGTTTGATTTAGTCGTCAGCGGCTGCGATCTGCCCGTCAGCAAGCCGGATCCGGCGATCTTTCTGCAATGCGCGAAGCAGCTGGGCTGCATACCGGCGGAATGTGTCGTGATCGAGGATTCGTTGAACGGCGTGACGGCGGGGAAACGGGCAGGCATGACGGTGATCGGACTGGATGATCCGTACTTTGGTCAGGACTTGTCGAAGGCGGACATGCGGGTCGATCAGCTGGAACAGATTGTCATCACGGATAAAGGATTTTTGATCGGCGGGCAAACCTTATGAAAATCTTTTTTGTCAGGCACGGTCATCCGGATTATACCGAACCGAAAGCGCTGGGTTATCCGGGCTTTGGCAACGACCTGGCGCCGTTGGACGCGCTGGGACGTTCGCAGGCGGAACAGACGGCGCGGGATCCGCGGCTGAAGCAAGGCCAGCTGATCGTCGCTTCGCCGTTTACGCGGGCATTGCAGACGGCGGCGGTCCTCTCGCACCGGCTGGATCTGGAACTGCGTGTAGAAGTGGGGCTGCACGAGTGGCTGCCGGATCTCACGTATTCGCATACCGACGTGGAAACGGTTGAGCGGGCCCGGGCGGAATTTGACGCGATGAACGGCGTCGCCGGTCCGGAAAGAAAACAGGCCTGGGAGACGTGGGAACAGATGCGCACGCGCGCGGAACGGGCGTTAGCGCGGTATGCCGGCTATGACTGCCTGATCGTCGTCTGTCACGGGTTGTTGATGCAAGCCTTTGGCGCGGAAAAAACAATCTCCAACGGCGGGATCTTTGAGGCGGAGTGGTCGCCGGCATGCCGGGATTAGGACAGGGGGGAAACAATGGAACGGATTTGTATTATCGGTTGTCCCGGCAGCGGCAAGAGTACGCTGGCAGCGCGCCTCGCGTCGCAAACAGGCATTCCGGCAGTGCATCTGGATCAGCTGTTCTGGAAGGAAAACTGGGTTCAGCGCACAGCTGCGGAATTTGACGAGCTGTTGGCGGAAGCACTCAAGCAAAGCCGCTGGATCATGGACGGGAACTTTGCCCGCACGCTGCCGTTAAGGTTAGGCTTCGCGGATACCCTGGTCGTTTACGATCTGCCCAAATGGCGCAGTTTGCTGGGCTATTTTAAACGGCTGCGGCGCTACCGCGGCCAATCCCGGCCTGATATGACGCCGGGCTGCGCGGAGAAGCTGGATTGGGAGTTTGTGGGGTACATCTTAAAATTCAAACGCGAGGATCTGAGCGCGCTGCAGCGTGAATTTCCTGATCTGACCATCATCCGGTTGCGCTCGCACCGTCAGGCAGAGGACTGGCTGGGACAGGTTGAGCGCGTTTCCAAATCGTGAAAAGAGAGCGAAGCGCAAATAGAATACCCGGATTACGAGTGCAAAAGAGAAGAATAACGATGAACAAAAAAGAAAGTGAAAATGCGGGCCGTCAGAAACGGCGGCACGTTTTGACGAGGTGATCAAAATGCTTCAATTAAAACGCTTCACGGCGGCGGACGGCGAACAAGCGTACGCCTTTCTGCAAGCCTTCGCTCCGGACGAAAACGGCTTTATGAATCCTTACCGCGGCTGTCCGAAAGATCAGTTTTTAACGCAGGAGCTGCCGCGGATTCTGGCACACGCCGAAGGAAAAATGCTGAAGGAAAATCACGTGCCGGAAACCTGGTTCTTTCTGTGGGATGACGACCAGATGGTCGGTTTGTTCCGGATCCGGCATTACCTCACCGAGGCCTTGGCGCAGGGTGCGGGCCATGTTGGCTATGGCATCCATCCTGCTTATCGGGGGCAAGGCTATGCGACGCGCGGCTTGGCGCTGGCGGTCAAGGAAGCCGCGAAGCTGATCCGGGAGGAGGAGGTCTATCTGTCCTGCCATAAAGACAATCCGGCTTCGCTGCGGGTTCAGCTTAAAAATCAGGCGCGGATCGATCATGAGGACGAGGTGGAATTTTATACCCGGATCCCGCTGCCGGAGCGCAACGGCTGACGAAAAAACAAGCTTGGTAAGATAAAAAAGAAGTCTGGCAGAATCCGGAATCATTCCGGCTGTCAGACTTTTTCAATAGATTGTGATATCGCGATGAAACGGAAAGTTTCCGTTCTGTAAGAATAAGCAATTCGCTTTCCGAACGGTTAAGATTTAACGCCGGCCAGAGCTATGTTGGATGTCAGGCCTCTTGGCAGATAGGATCGAGTCTGAATTCCCGCACGAGAAACGCCGCGAACCAGCTGATGAGCACTTCCTGCGGCATCATCGGGGCAAGCCAGTGCAGCTGCTGAAGCAGTGCGGTCTGTTGATGAAGCATCTGATCGCACAAACTGCGGCACAGCGTAATCCGGTCCGCTTTGCCGATCAGCGTCAATAACGATTGTTTCGTGGTCTGCTGCAGCAGGCTCTGATACAGCGAGCGTTCGGTTTCCAAGGCTGGCGATCCGGCGTTGAAATAGCCGGCCAGCTCGATCAGGAAAGCCTGCGGATCGAGAATGACCTGGGGATCTTTTTTCATGAATTCCGCGCCGTTTTCCATCATCCGCACCAACACCGTTTCTGCGGTGTCGCCCTTGATTTTCAGCACTCTGTCCAGCAGCACGTTCTGCGGCCACAGCGTGTCGATGAACGGATGATCGGAATCGTCCAGCTGACATTGGAATAAGGTCAGCTCGCGCAGCATCCGCTCTGCCAGAGCACGCAGCGAAGCGTTCAGCGGAGAAAAGACGAAACGCTCTCCGATCAGCTGACCGAGAAATTTCTTCGCGTCCAGCAGCCCCAGCTCGCGGTTGCGCTTTAAAAGCTCCGGATCAAACGAAAGGAACGAACCCAGCTCGCGGGAAGGGGAAATCACGGCGACCTGCGGCAGCTTTTCCAGCGTCGGATGGATCGGACTTTGATAATGCAGATTCACGGCGATCACCCGGTCCGCACCCATCCTCAGCGCCAGTGCGATCGGCAGGTTGTCCTGATATCCGCCGTCGATATACTGCTGCCCGTCGAACTCGTAAACCGGAAAGGCCGGAAAACACGAAGCAGTCGCGATCAGATAATCCTTGATCCGGCCTTCGGGAATCTGCGCTTTCGTCAGCTCCACCGCCTGAAGCGAAGGATAACGCACGGTGACCAGTCCGAAATCAATCGGCGAGCGGCGCAGCTTCTCTTCGTCGACCAGCCGGGCGATCATTTCTTTTAACGGCGTGTTGTCCGCCCCTTTGGTGTTGATGTATTTTTTTAGGAAAGGGGCGATTTTCTGTTTGTTTTCCATGATCGCGCTGAGCTCTAAATCAAAACCATCCTGCATCACGTCTTCAATCCTGAGATTCGCCCACAGATCCAGCGCCGCCGCATAATCCTGCTGGACGATCAACGCGCCGTTTAACGCGCCGATCGAAGTTCCCGTCACGATGTCCGGGGCCAGGCCGGCCGCGCTTAACGCCTGCCACACTCCGATTTCATAGGCGCCCCGCGAACCGCCGCCGCACAATACCCATGCCGTTTTCATGATCTGTTCCTCCCGTTCGATTGTTTTCTATCTTTATGTATTATATAATAACGGCGCAGGTTTCGATACGCTGAAAACGTTTTTGGCGGAAACGAAAACGGAAAATGAAAAGAAAGAGGTGAAGGACGATGAAGCTGATTCATCATGCGATTTATTTTGTCAGCTGCATGGCGATTTATATCGGCCTGTTCTGGGCGGAATGCCAGATCGTGCCGCCGGTGCTGGAACTGTGCCTGCCCTCAGGCTGGATTGGGGTCGAATGGGTCGTCCTGGGTCTGTTCCTCCTGTTTCCCAATCCGCAGCTGACCTGGATTTTCGGCAACCGGATTTCCCGCCGGCTGACGCCCGCTTCCTGATTTGACATCAAGTTTCACTTTCTCTGCGCATACGCTGTATGGGAGGTGAGACTTTTTTATGTTCCATCGAAAAAACAGGCTGCTTTTGATCGAAGTGCTGACGCTGGTGGCCGCCGGGTTGATCATGATCGCCTCCAGCTCGGTGTACTGGGCGGAGTTCAAATATCACAACCCCTGGTATTTTGTCCAGCGTCAGGCGCTGTTTGCCGGGCTGGGCTTAGTCGCGATGAATTTGACCAGCCGGCTGAATATTCAAAAGCTGCGGGAAAAACAGAAGCCGATTCTGATCGGCTGTTATATCGCGCTGGCGCTGGTGCTGATTCCGGGACTGGGCGTGCAGCGCAACGGCTCGCGCAGCTGGTTCGGCGTCGGCAGCTTTTTGATCCAGCCCTCGGAGTTTTTCAAGCTGGCGCTGATTCTCTCGGTGTCGGATTATCTGGCTTCCAAAGACCGGATTAAAAGTCTGCGCCGGGATTTGTTAGTGCCGCTGTTTTTAACCATGCTGGGTTTCGGATTGATTCTTCTGCAGCCGGATTTCGGCAGCGGATTGGTCATGGTCTGCAGCATCGTTGTGATCGTGCTGGCGGCGGACGCGCCGTTTAAGTATTTTATCCGTCTGGGACTGCTGGGCGCGGCAGGCTTGACCGGCTTGATTCTGGCAGCCCCGTACCGGATGGCGCGGATCGTTTCCTTTCTTGATCCGTGGCAGGATCCGTTAGGCAGCGGCTTCCAGATTATCCAGTCGCTGTTTGCGATCGCCCCGGGCGGCTTGCTGGGAGCCGGACTGAACCGGTCGATGCAGAAGCACTTTTATCTGCCGGAACCGCAGACCGATTTCATCTTCGCGATCACAGCGGAGGAGTTGGGCTGGATCGGCGCTTCGCTGATCATTATTATTTATCTGCTGATCATCCTGGAGGGTGTCCGGATCGCCAAGAACGCTCACGATCCGTTTCTGTGCTATGTCGCGGTCGGCATCGTCAGTTTGTTCGCGATTCAGGTCATGATCAATCTCGGCGTCGTCGTCGGTTTGTTTCCGGTCACCGGGATTACGCTGCCCTTGATGTCCTACGGCGGCAGCTCGTTAGTGATGATCATGGCCTCGCTGGGCATCTTAATGAGTATCGCCAAGGCCTAAAGGCAAGATGCGGGTGGGCGCGGCGGACGATGTATGCTATAATAAGGCAGGCAAAAAAGCAAATGAAAAAGGAGTGAAACGCAATGCGCGTATTAATTGCGACCGGCGGCACCGGCGGTCATATCTATCCGGCGCTGGCGCTGGCCGACGCCATGAAGGAAAAAGATCCGCAAACGGAAATCCTGTTTGTCGGCACGGCGGAACGGATGGAGTCGACGGAGATTCCCAAGGCCGGCTATGCGTTTGAAGCGATTAAGGCCAAAGGGCTGAACGGTTCCGCCCTGGCGAAGGTTCAGGCCGTCATGCAGCTGGCTCAGGCGTATTTCGCCTGCCGGAAGATTGTGCGGCAGTTCCGTCCGGATTACGCGATCGGCTTTGGCAACTATATCAGCGCGCCGGTGATTCTGGCCGCGCACTTCGCGCATGTGCCGACGATGCTTCACGAACAAAATTCCTATGCCGGCAAAGCGAACCGCTTTCTGGCGAAATATGCCGATCAGATCGTCGGCTGCTATCCTGAAAACTTAGACCAGTTTCCGCCGCAGAAAACCCGGATCCTCGGCAATCCGCGGGCCAGTGTGGCGGCCCGGGCGCAGCGCGATCCCAACGTGGTGCGGCAGCTGGGTCTGGATCCGGCCAGGCCGTTAGTCGTTGTTGTGATGGGCTCGCTGGGCTCGGAAAGCGTCAATGCCGTCATGGTCAAGGCGCTGAAGCAGATGGCCGGCCAATCTTATCAGGTATTGTATGTTACCGGCCGGGCGGCTTATGAGGAAGTCCGCGCGCAGCATCTGGAATGTGCCAATATCAAGGTAGTCCCGTATATCGACGGGGTCAAGGTCATGGTCAACGCCGATCTGGCGGTGGTGCGCGGGGGAGCGACAACGGCCGCGGAGATCACGGTTTTAGGGCTGCCGGCGATCATCATTCCCAGCCCTTACGTTCCCAACAACCATCAGGTGCTCAACGCGAAAGCGCTGCAGAGCGCGGGGGCGGCGCTCATGATCGAAGAAAAAGACTTGACAGAAGGGGAAATAACCGCAAAAATAGAGAGTGTTGTTTTTGATCCGATCCGTTTGGAAAGCATGCGGACGGCTGCGAAGCGGCTGGGACATCCGGATGCCAGCGAACAGATATACAACTGGATCCAACAAGGATAAAAGGTGATTTTAACAATGAGAAACAGCTTGGAAAGACTGCGGTGCTATGGCGATGTGACGGAAAATGTTCCGATGTCGACGCTGACGACACTGCGCATCGGCGGCAATGCCCGCGCGGTCGTCTATCCCAAGACAATGCTGGCGCTGACGCAGGTGCTGCGGCTGTTAGCCAAGCAGGGGATTCCGTATAAAATCTTCGGCAAGGGGAGCAATCTGTTATGCTCCGACAACGATTACGAAGGCGTGATACTCAAGCTTGACCGCTATCACGGCGACTTTTATTTCGACGGCCAGACGGTAGTGGCGGAGGCCGGCTGTTCGATTATCGCTTTGTCGTATGAAGCGATGAAGCATTCGCTGTCCGGACTGGAATTTGCCAGCGGCATTCCCGGCACGGTCGGGGGCGCGACATTTATGAATGCCGGCGCGTACAAGAGCTGCATGGCTGAGGTCGTCAGCGAGGTGTTCGTGCTGCGGCAAGGACGCTGCGAATGGTTAAGTCCGGCTGAGTGCGGCTTTGGCTATCGGACTTCGATTTTCCAAAGTCATCCCGACTGGGTGATTCTGGCCGTCCGGTTTCATTTGACAAAACAGGATCAGACGGAGATCCGCGATCTGATGGACCGCCGGCGTCAGCGGCGGATGGAATCGCAGCCGTTGGATAAGCCGAGCGCCGGCAGCGTGTTCCGCAATCCCAAGGATCGCCAGGCTTGGCAGATGATCGACGAGCTGGGCTACCGCGGCCGCCGTGTCGGCGGGGTTTCCGTCAGCGAGAAGCACGTCAATTTCATCGTCAACGATCAACAGGGAAAGGCCCGGGATTTTATTGAACTGGTCGAGGAAATTCAGGAACAGGTGCGCCGTCATTATGGTGAGGAACTGATTCTGGAAGTGGAGAAGTTTAACTGGTGATCCGCAAACCATCGCCGGTCAAACCGGACGAAAACAAAAACTCGGTAGATCTGTTGATCGAACAACGGCGGCGTCAGGCCGAACAAAAAAACTTCCGCCATCAGAAACGCCGGCTGTTCAAGGCGTCGTTAGTCTGCGCGCTGATCGTGATGGGACTGGCGTATTATTCAAGCGACGCTTCGTTAATCAAAACCGTCAGCGTTAAAGGCAACGTCAGTCTAAGCCGTGCCGATGTGCTGGAACTGGCGGGAATCACAGCTCAGTCGCGCTGGCTGACGGTATTTGCACCGCAGGTGAAAAATGCCCTGCAGCAGTACCCGCTGATCGTCTCGGCTTCAGTGCGGCATGAGCGCGGCAACCAGATCGTGATTGAAATTGAAGAACGGGAGCCGGTCGGCTACCGCTACATCGAAGAACCGGAAATTTTATTCAAGGACGGAACCGTCGTCAAGATGGATGAACGGATGACCGGCCTGATTGCAAGAATTCCGCTGATCGTCGGCTTTCAAAGCGAGGAACAGAGCGCCGATCTGGCGATGGCGTTCCGCCATGTGCCCGCAGCGATGATTTCGTTGATTTCGGAGATCCAGCAATATGAGGTTTCCTACGATCCCAACATGATCCGGCTGATCATGCATGACGGCAACCAGTTTTTTTCCAGCTACTATTCGATGGACGTGCTCAGCGAGTACAACAGCATCGTTTCCAATCTCAACAAGCCGAACTCGTGCATCTACGTCGATGAAATGTCCAAGTCCGCCTACACCCAGCTGTGTCCGGGCGAAGCGGATCCCAACGCGCCCGCAGAGGGAGAATCAGATGAAAATTCTGACACAAACGGCGCAGAAACCGAGTAAAATTTGAAAAGTACAAATAGTTTGATATAATAAATAAAGCGAAGGAGGAATCGTTCATGTCCATAGAACGGGTAACCAGCTACGGAAATATCAACATCTCGCAGGAAGCGATCGCAACGTTGGCCGGAGGTGTCGTCAGCGAATGCTACGGCGTCGTCGGGATGGCTTCCCAGAAGTTAGTGAAGGATGGCTGGGCTGAATTATTGAAAAAAGAAAACTATTCCCGCGGGGTTGTCGTCAGAAAGACCGACAGGGGAATGGAACTGGATCTATATATCGTCATCGGTTTCGGCGTTAAAGTGTCCGAAGTCGTCAGTGAAGTACAGAAGAAAGTGAAGTATGTCCTTGAGAAAACTCTGGAGCAGGATTTTGCGGCCGTCAATGTCTATGTGCAGGGTGTCCGGGTTATTGGTTAATCGGAGGGTATCATGAATAGAATTAACGGAACGGATTTTAAAGAGATGCTGCTCAGCGGAGCGGCTCATTTGAGCAACCGCCACGACGCGATTGACGCGCTGAATGTTTTCCCAGTCCCGGACGGCGACACCGGCACGAACATGTCGATGACGTTCACCTCGGGCGTGAAGGAAGCGATGCAGGCGTGCACTGAGGATCTCAGCTTGTTGGCGAAGACCTTGTCGAAGGGGCTGTTGATGGGAGCACGGGGAAATTCCGGCGTCATTCTGTCGCAGATTTTCAGAGGTTTTTACCAGTCGATTGAAGGCAAGAGCGAGCTGACTCCGGCGGATTTGGCGGCGGCGTTCGTCAATGGCAGCAAGGTTGCCTACAAGGCGGTTATGCGCCCGGTGGAAGGGACAATTTTAACGGTTGTCCGCGAAGCCAGCGCGGCCGGCGAGCAATACATGAAGGAACATCCGGAAGCGACGATCGACGATGTGTTTAACTGCATTCTCGACGAATCGCGGATTTCACTGGCCAATACGCCGGAACTGCTTCCGGTATTAAAGGAAGTCGGCGTCGTCGACAGCGGCGGAACCGGATTGGTCGTTATTTTAGAAGGCTTTAAAGCGGCGATGGATGGTCATCCGTTCGTCATGGAAGAAAAGGAAAGCACCACCGCTAAAGCGGCGATGGAGCTGGAAAATGAAGAATTCGGCTACTGCACGGAATTTATTCTGCGTTTAAGCGAGCAGGGACAGGTCACATTCACCGAAGAGAAGATGAAGAAGGCGCTGGCTCGCTTGGGCGAATCGATCGTCGTCGTTCAGGATGACGATCTGGTCAAGGTGCACGTGCATACCCTGACCCCGGGCGACGCGCTGAACTATGCGCAGCGCTATGGCGAATTCGTCAAACTGAAAATTGAAAACATGCAGGAACAGCACAACACGATCATGAACGAATCGCTGCCGGAAAAAGCGGAAGCCCCGGTGGAAGAAAAAGATTACGCTCTGATTGCGGTTGCGGCCGGGGACGGCTTGAAGAAGCTGTTTGAGGAATACCGCGTCGACGTCGTGATTTCCGGCGGGCAGACGATGAATCCGTCGACTGAGGATTTTGTCGCGGCGATCAAGAAGGTCAAGGCGAAGCATATCTTCATCCTGCCGAATAACTCCAACATCATCCTGGCGGCGCAGCAGGCCGCGGCAGTGATGGAAGACCAGGATATCCGGGTTCTGCAGACAAAATCGATCCCACAGGGCTTATCCGCCTGCATCATGTTCAATCCGGAAGTCTCCGCGGAAGAAAACGAAGCGGAAATGACAGCCGCGCTGCAGCATGTCAAAACGGGGCAGATCACCTATGCGATCAAGGATACAACCTTCGACGGCATGGAGATCGTAGCCGGGGATTACATGGGCATCGCCGAGAAGTCGATCGTGATTTCAACGCCGAATAAAATGGATGCGTGCCTGCGGTTACTGGACAGCCTGATCGACGGGGATTCGGAGATCGTGACGGTGCTTGCGGGTGAAGACGCCAGCGAGGAAGAAACGTCCCAGATCGCCCGGTACATCGAAGATCAGTTCGGCGTGGAAACGGATATCCAGGCCGGAGGTCAGCCTGTCTACTCGTTTATCTTTGGTGTCGAATAAGTCAAAGGGACAACGTTGTAAATATTGCAAGTCTGAAGTTTGAACTTGACAGAAACAGAAAATCGACGGAATGCGGAAAATCTGGCTCTTTCAAAAATAGTGTTGGTGAGAGAAAAACCGAAACAAGAAAGACGCAG
>NZ_JADNPO010000008.1:0-145571 GCF_015558105.1 Holdemania sp. 1001095H_141210_F2 | reverse complement strand
TTATGAATTGACGTTGTATTTGTGCTTTTCTTCCTGTTTAGTTTTCAAAGATCGACGCCCTCTCGCGAGGTGCTCATTAATATTACCAAATCACCCCTTTTCTGTCAACATCTTTTTTTATTTTTTTTGTATTTTCTCCCCTCACTTTGTTTCCCCCTTATTTTAAAGCCTTTTTGCTTATTTGTTCATTTTTCGATCGAGGGGTAATTCTCGTTTTGCTTCATTTCTTGACTCGCCATTTTTAATTCTTTCTTCCAATTTGAATCACGCTGTTTTCTTTATTCAATCAATCGTCTTCTTCAATTTAAGCCCGGTCAGTTTCATTCAAGATCATTTCTTCTTTTCCGTATAAAGAAAAGAATATCCTTTTCAGCCAATGCCGGACACCACGCAGTGTCCCCGGTTGATCAGGATATCCTTCTCTTCGCTTTTTTATTTTCAGAATGACAAACTTGAATGCTTGTTCTTATTTTTAATGATGGAACTTTTTAATGATGGAACAGCCGCACGCCGTTAAAGATCAGAACGATACCGTAGCGGTTGCAGGTATCAATGACATGATCGTCGCGGACCGAGCCGCCTGCTTCAACAATATAGGACACGCCGCTCTTGCGGGCCCGTTCAATATTATCACCAAACGGGAAGAAAGCGTCGGAAGCCAGGGAGACGCCGCTGACCTGTGCCAGCCAGGCTTTCTTTTCTTCTGCCGTCAGGACCTCAGGCTTTTCCGTGAAGACTTCCTGCCAGCTTCCCTCGCGCAGCAGGTCTTCCCATTCGTCGGAAATATAGACGTCGATCGCGTTATCGCGGTCAGGCCGCCGGATCTTCTCTTTAAACGGCAAGCTCAATACCTTCGGATGCTGACGGAGATGCCAGATATCCGCTTTGTTGCCCGCCATGCGCGTGCAGTGAATACGGGACTGCTGGCCGGCGCCGATCCCGATCGCCTGGCCGTCTTTGGCATAAACAACGGAATTGGACTGGGTATATTTGGCCGTGATCATCGCGATCAGCAGATCGCGTTTGGCTCCCTCCGGCAATTCCTTATTTTCAGATACGATATTCTGAAGCAGATTTTTGTCGATCTTCACATCGTTGCGCTGCTGATGGAAACGCACGCCGTACACTTCTTTGCTTTCCATTGGTTTGGGCGTATAGTTGGGATCCATCTGCAGGACCAGATAGGTTCCCTTGCGTTTTGCGCGTAAAATTTCAAGCGCTTTTTCGCTGTAAGACGGAGCGATTACACCGTCGGAAACTTCCTTAGATAAGAAACGGGCCGTGGCTTCATCACATTCCTCAGACAGCGCCGCAAAATCACCATAGGAAGACATCCGGTCAGCACCGCGGGCACGGATATACGCGCAGGCAATCGGCGTCAGCTCGATTCCTTCGCAGAAATAGATCTTTTTCATTGTTTCATCCAAGGGCAGCCCGATCGCCGCGCCGGCTGGAGATACATGTTTAAAGGAAGCCGCGGCGGCCATGCCGGTCGCTTCCTTCAATTCCCTGACAAGCTGCCAGGCGTTGAGAGCGTCCAGCAAATTGATATAGCCGGCCCGTCCATTTAAAACGGTAAAGGGCAGGTCGCCTTCTTCAATATCAACGCTGGCTGGTTTCTGGTTGGGGTTGCATCCGTATTTCAGCTGATACTCTTTCATCTGTTCTCCTCCTTTTACGAAAAAAAGCCGCACTGCTGGTCCACAATGGCCCAGACGGTCGGCTCTGCTTAGCATTAACTTCCCTGTGGTCAATTCCACTTCCGTCAGTCGGTTAACTGTCTAAAAATTATCACGCTTCCGTCTTTGTGTCAAGCCTTCTTCCGTGAAGTTTTCCCCATTTTGAAAGGGAACTTTACAAATGGCCTGCCCAAAACTCACAGCCCGCTGCCGCCGCTTTGCGGCATATCGAGGAAATCGAAAATCGAGCTGGTGACCACCGCGCCGTATTGCTTCAGAAACGTCTCGCTGTCCATGCTGCGGTTGTGGCACAGCCAGTGATTGACCGTATAGCACAGACTGTTGCCGAAGTATCCGGCCAGCTCTTCCTCGCTCATCGTACCTAACTGCTCCGGCCGGCCATAACGGCGGAACATCTCGGTAAACAGCTGCTGGACGTTTTCTTCAAACAAGTCTTCAAAGCTGTTCTGACCTGTGATCCGAAATGCGATCTGATAGAATTCGCGGTTTTCCACAAAGTTATCGAGCATCGCTTTGACAGCTTGAAGGAATTGCTTCTTTTCAATATACGGGAGTGCGGTTTCCACCGTATCCAGATAGATGATGTAGCTTAAAGCGGCGTACTTATCTTCGAAGTAATTGTAAAACGTCGCCCGGATGACGCCGGTTTTGTCGCAGATTTGTTTAATCGTGATCTTCTCAAAACTTTTCTGCAGCATGAGTTCTTTCAGGCTTTCAGCCAGAAAGCGTTTCATCATCCCCCGTTTTTCCATGCTCGTCCCCCCTACCGCAGATGCGTCAGCACCTGGAAAAGAATCTTGAGACTGATCAAAAAGAGAATGACGCTGCCCGCCGTGAAGATCGTCCGACGATAGGCCAGCCCCAGCCGATAGCCGATCTGTTGTCCCAGCTCAACGCAGACCAGCGTAACCAGCGTTGAAATCAGACATACCTGAATCGAGTCTGTCTGAAGCAGTGTCATACTCGTGCCCAGCAAGAACACGTCGACGCTGGTAAGCAACCCCAGGATGAGTACTTTTTTGTAGTTAAAGCTTTCGTCGTGACGTTCCTCGAAAGCTTTTTGACGAAATGCCTGAATCAGCAGGAAGCAGCCCAGCGCAAACAGGATCAGCGCGGCGATCACCTGATTGACATGCAGCACCAGCTGGCTCTTGATCAGAGAACCGGCCAGCGACCCCAGCACGATCATCAACAGACTGGATCCGGCGAAGATCAAACTGTTCATCAGCGAACGGCGATGTTCCTGAGGATTCATCATCGCGCCCCGCGCCATCATGACCACAAAGCAATCCAGCGACAAAGCCAGGCAGGTGACCAGAATTTCGAGTGTATTCACCTGATTCTCCCTCCTTTATTGTTTACAGACCCAGTATAGCCGAAGGGGAACAGGGATGCGATAGACAATCGTCAGATTCTGTCAATTCTTCCGGATTCCCAGCCTGCTTTTTAAAACGGCAGGCATGGCGGCGGATTAACTCAGCCTTCAGCAAGACGGATATTTTCCATTCGCTGCAATCTTATGAAAATGGATTGCTTACTTCCAACAGCCGAAACACCGGGCTTTGTCCCTGAATAGACAAAAGCGCAAAAAGAAAAAATCAGCGGCACTTGCGATCCGCTGATTCTAAGCCCGGGTTATTCAATCATAATGGTTTTCTTGTTTTCCACAGCCGGCGCATCCTTCTTCGGCAGAACGATCTTCAGCTCGCCGTTTTCATAGTGAGCTTTGATATCCTCCGGTGTCACCGCCTCGCCGACATAGAAGCTTCTGGAGCAGGAGCCCTGAACCCGCTCCTGGCGGATTACGTTGCCCTGATCATCCTTTTCTTCCTTATTGGTATTGCGGATAGCGGAAACCGTCAGATAGCCGTCTTCCAAATCCATCTTAATGTCTTCCTTGCTGCAGCCTGGCAATTCAATGTCAAGCAGATAACTGCCGTCCTTCTCATGGATGTCACAGCGCATCGCCGTAATTGCGTTGCGGTGGAGCAGCGGTTCGTCAAACACGTCATCAAAGAAGTCGTCAAACATCATTCTCGGTAGTAATCTCATACATCACACCTCTTTCTGTTTTCAACTTATGCGATCCTGCCTGATCAGAACTCTGATTGCTCAGAGAAGTTATTCAATCGAAATGGTCTTTTTGGTCTGCATCGCCTGCGGATCCTTCTTCGGGACGAAGACCTTCAGTTCGCCATTCTCATAGCGGGCTTTAATATCCTCGACATTCATTTCCTCACCGATAAAGTAGGTCCGGGTGCAGCTGCCGCTGAAACGTTCCTGGCGAACGAGCTTGCCCTGTTCGCTTCGTTCTTCATTGGAAGCTGTGCGGGCGGCCGCAATCGTCAGATAACCGTCTTCCAGTTCCATTTTGATTTCTTCCTTTTTAAATCCAGGGAGTTCAATATCCAGAAGATAGCCATCTTCTCGCTCACGAATATCGGTTTTCATGACAGCCGGGACGTTATTCTTTCTGAAAAATGGATCCTTAAGAACCTCGTCGGCCAAGTTGTCCATCCAGGTGTTCGGTACAAATCTCATCTTGAATCGCCTCTTTCTATCTGTCTTATTCCTGGCTTCATTGGGTCTTTCCCAACTTGCAATTTTAGTATATCACAGTTTTTAGCACTGTCAATAGATAAGTGCTAATTTTCTTATTTTACTTTCACAAGTTCACAAAGTACGTCTTTCATAGAGCATCGCGATGATTTTGTCAATCCGGCGAATTCGTTGTTCCTCTGCACCTTGTTCAGCATAATTCATGATTCGTTCCCGCTGCCAGGGATCAAGCAGCTGAAAAAAATAACAAGCGCTTCGATTGGCCAGAAGGGCTTCCTGCAGGGCTTGAGGACAGCGCGTCAGGCATTCGCCGACTTCCGGAGCCAGCCAGATTTCAACGGTGCCGCCGGCGGTGAGCGGCTGCAGGGAAAAAGCTTCCGCAGGGAGTTCCAGTGTCCAGAGACAGCCTTTTCTTTCCGCCTTTTGTTTGAATAACAGGGTTCCCAGCATGACGATCAGCGCCCCTTCCGGCATGGTCTCCGTCTTGATTTCAAGGTGCGGCTGCGGAACAGCGCGGACGATTCCTTCAATCTGCATCATGATTTCCTCCTGGCCTCTAGTATGCCTCGGCGGATTTAATTTATTTTTATTTTCCCGCCTTTCTGCGGCAGAACCGTCTGATCTGCGCTGTTCGATTTTGCCATCTTTACGTAAGAGGGCAGAGGATCAGGGCGGCGGTTTCTCCGCTTTGTCTGAATTTTAATCCTGCTTTTGTCTTTTCCCGCGAAGAAACGCTTGTAAAAACGAAATAAAAACTGCCAGTCTTCTGCGTAGAAGTCCCTGACAGTTTTTAATCGGCCGCTTTTTTAACGGTCTTTGAGATTGGTTTGATAAAACGTCTTCAGCGAAGCGGTCAGCGGATCGTTTTTTCCTTTGCGCTCATGCCGCGTCAGCAGGGTCAGAAAGACAAGGCCGCCTAAGAAGCAGACGATCATATCTGTCATCGTATCATAAACGCCCTGGGTGTAGTGATTGATCGCGTCGATCTTCAGAAAGATCAGGCAGGCGAATTCAAAGCATTCCCACAGAAAGGCGATCATCATGTTGATCCCCTGAATCGACAGACATTTTAAAAGGTAATGGCGCCGCGAGTCTTCCGTCCATTGTTGTTTCAGCCAGCAATAAACCAGTGTGATCCCGGCGCAGATCAGAATGCCGGAGCTGAAATGCAGAACTTTGTCAAAGCAGGGAATGGCATAGCCGTTAAGCGTATTGCCGATAATCATCGCGACGGCGATGAACAGCTGCGTCCAGAACAACAAACCCCAGGCGTCTTTTAATTTCAACCCTTTGACCGCCAGCGGACCGATCAGCTGCACGCCCAGCGCCATTGCCAGATAGCTCAGCTTGGCGTAGAGGTGATGCTGCAGCTGAAAGATTGTGCTGATAATCATCAGCGCCGCCGAAGCGCCGTATAAAAAGATACATGCTTTTTTCATGATCAGACTCGCGACCTCCCTGTCTGCGTTATGCCGGCTGTTTTTTTAAGCTTACCGGAATTGGAAATCCAAAGTTTTCAATGACTTTCACAACGCGGATCATGTCTATGCGCCGCGTCGGTATTTTATTAATATGCCCCGGTTTCCTGCCGTTCCGCTTCAAAACTTTTCTTTATTGTTTTTAAAGCGATCGGCACGAAAATCAGCGCGACGAGCAGCTCCGCCGCCGGATAACAGAACCAGACAGCGCCCAGGCCGCCCAGCTGGCCGAGTATCCAGGCCAGCGGAATGATGAATACCAGCTGGCGCAATAACGACATGACCAAGCTCATCATGCCTTTGCCTAACGCCTGGAACATCGTCGTCATGATGATGCTGCAGGCCGCCGGCAAGAAGCACAGCGCCAGCACCCGCAGCGCATAGCCGCCCAGCTGAAGCATCTGATCAGAGCCGTTGAACAGCTTCAGCAGCATCTCCGGCATCGTCCAGAACAGCACCGTGCCGACAAGCATGATCGCGACCGCCACGCCGAAAGAGAGCGCCAGCGTGCGGGTGAAGCGTTTTTCATCCGCCGCGCCGTAGTTGTAGCCCAGAATCGGCATGGCACCCTGGTTTAAGCCGAAAATCGGCATGAAGACAAACGACTGAAGCTTAAAATAGATGCCCAGAACCGCCACTGCCGTTGCAGAAAAGCTCATCAGAATGGCGTTCATCGCAGTCGTCGTCAGGGAACCGATCGCGTTCATGACAAACGTCGGAATCCCGACGCGGTAGATATCCTTGGCCGCCTGCATCTGCGGATGATGCCGCCATGGCGCGATATCGACCTCATGCGTGCCGACTTTCAAGACGATCAAGACGAAGATCATCGCCAGGATCTGACCGATAACCGTCGCCACCGCCGCGCCGGCCACGCCCATTTTCGGTACGCCGAAATAACCGAAGATGAAAATCGGATCAAGAATAATATTGGTAATCGCGCCGATCAGCTGCGAAATCATCGGCACGATCATGTTGCCGGTTGCCTGCAGCACGCGCGAACAGGTCATTTCAATCATGACGCCGACTGAGAATACCATGACGATCATCAAATACTGCGACCCCATCGCAAACACCGCGGCGTCCTGCGTAAACAGGCCGACAAACGGCTTGGCCAGAAACAGACCGACGAGCATGCACAGCGCCATGTTGATCAACGACAGCACGATTCCGGTATTCGCCGCAATATTCGCTTCCTCCCGGCGTTTCTCGCCTAACCGGCGGGCGATCAGCGCATTGGTGCCGACCCCGACGCCCAGCGCCAGCGCGATGATCAGCATCTGCAGCGGAAAGGCGATCGAAACCGCGACCAGCGCGTCTTCGCTGACCTGTGCGACGAAAATACTGTCGACAACGTTGTATAACGACTGAACCAACATCGAAAAGATCGCCGGCACCGACATGCTGAAAAGCAGCTTGCCGACCGGCATGGTCCCCATTTTATCGGAATTGAATTTACTCATAAAACCCCTGCTTTCTTAAATCAATAGTCTTATTCTAGTTGAATTGGGCTTATTCTACAAGTCTTATTTCAAAAGGATTTCGCCGGGAATGGGTGTTCCGGTTTTTCTTTTGTTTTATAGAACAAGCTTCGATCCCTAAAACGATGAAAACGGGAAGGATTGTTTGCGGCTTGAAATCATGATAAGATGAAAACCAAGAGGTGATCGCATGCGGCTGAAAGAAGATTTTCATCACACGATCGTGATCGAACGGTCGGAATTTATCTGTTATGTACGCAAATGTCTGGATGAAGTGCAGGCCAAGGCGTTTATTCAGGAAATCCGGAAGCTGCATCCGGAAGCGAATCATCATTGTTACGCGTATATCGCCGGGCAGCACAACGAACTGCAGCGTTCCAACGACGCGGGAGAGCCCGGCGGGACTGCGGGCGTCCCGATGCTGGAATCCTTGAAGCTCAGCGGCCTGCAGGATTGCTGCGCCGTCACGGTGCGGTATTTCGGCGGAATCAAACTGGGCGCGGGCGGCTTGGTTCGGGCGTATTCCCGATCGGTCAGCGAAACGCTGAAGCTGGCGCCGAAGGTGGAAACGATCCAGATGGACCGCTACACGCTGACGTTTTCCTACGACCTGATCGGCAAGCTGGATTATTTATTAAAGGATCAGGCGGACATCGTGGCAAAAGAGTATGGCGAACAGGTGGTCTACGAGTTTTTAACGACAAATTCTTCCTTAATCGAAAAAATTCAGGAGCTGACCAGCGGACGTTACCCCTGCCGCTGGCTGGCGCGGGAGCTGGTGGAAAAGGATTGCGGCTGACGCTTCATTGGTTTCCCCAGACAATCCGGCTAACGAAGTAATGCTGTGTATCCCGATTCATTGACAGCCGGCACTGCCGGCTAACGAAGTAACCGGGTTTCCTCAGAATCGTTCAGCTTGTTCAAAAGCAGACTTTTTTCTTGTGCTTCCCGCAGCGCAGGGGCGGTGTTATAATAAATTAGATTTTCAGACACTGTGTCTGAACGATAGAGGAATAACGAATGAATTTAAAGCTTCAGCCGTTTCTGCCCTCCGGCTTCGATCCCCAGGAAGGCAGACATTTATTGAAAGAAACGATCGACCTGGCCTGGCCGGCGACGGTGGAATCGATCTTCGTCGGATTGGCGTCGCTGGTCGATACGATCATGGTCAGCACTCTGGGCACAACCGCGATTGCGGCGATCGGCCTGACCAACCAGCCGAAATTTATTGCGATTGCGTTCATCGCTTCCCTGAACGTCGGCATCACGGCGATCATTTCCCGCCGGATCGGCGCCAACCGGCTGGACGACGCCAATACCTGTCTGCGGCAGTCGTTGTTGATGTCCGTGCTGATCTCGGCGCTGGTCTGCGGTTTATCGTTTCTGTTTGCCCGGCCTTACATCCAATTCGCGGGCGCGCAGGCGGACACGATTGATCTGGCGGTGCAGTATTTCCGGATTGTCATCGTCGGCCAGTTCTTCGGCAATATCGGGATGACGATCAACGCCGCCCAGCGCTGCGCCGGCAACAGTAAGATCTCGATGCGCACCAATCTGGCGGCCAATGGGATCAATGTGGTTTTCAATTATCTTTTGATCGGCGGACATTTTGGCTTTCCGCGCTTAGAGGTGGCGGGCGCGGCGATCGCGACGGCACTGGGCTGCTTCATCGCGTTTTTAATGAGCGTCCAGTCGTTGGTCAGTCCCAAAAGCAAGCTCCGGCTGACGTTGAAAAAAAGCTGGCTGCCAAGCCGGGAGGTGTTGGCGCCGGTCGGCGAGATTTCGTTCAGCGCGTTTGTGGAACAGCTGTGCATGCGGCTGGGTTTCTTCCTGTATGCCTTAATCGTCGCGGGCCTGGGTACCAAGATGTTTGCGACACATCAGATCTGCATGAATATCTGCAACATCTGTTTCAGCTGCTACGACGGCTTTGCGGCCGCCGCGGCGGCCTTAGTCGGCCAGAATTTAGGCCGCAGGCGCAGCGATCGGGCGGAGTGCGTCACTGTGATCTGCAACCGGCTGGCGATGACGATGGCGGTTCTCATGGTGGCCGGGCTGATCCTGTTTCGCGCGCCGTTGATTCAAATGTTTACCGCGGATCCGGAAATCATCCGGCTGGGATCGTGGATTATGATACTGTTCGCGCTCAGCGTCCCTTCTTTAAGCGCGATGACGGTGTATGGCGGCGCGCTGCGCGGAGCCGGGGACACACGCTTAATCGCGGTGTATGCCTTAGTTTCGACCACGATCATCCGCCCGGCCCTGTCCTGGCTCTTATGTTATCCGGTCGGATTGGGTGTGATCGGACCGTGGATCGGCTTGCTTGTTGACTTTGTGCTGCGGTTTGTGCTCTGCCGCCGGCGCTATCAAACCGGCCTGTGGAAGCAGCGGGTTTATTAATATCGCTAAAACAGACTTGGAATTTCACGAAACTTAAAAGCCTTGGATTCTGCGCTCGAATTTTCATTCAAACCAAAACAAAAAGCTGGTCATGCTCAGCCTGAATTCAGGCTGGATATGGCCAGCTTTTATATCATTGCTTCCACTATAAATTAATTCGGTCTCCTATCCCAGTTTAATTCTCAGATCTTGGAAAGCGTTATCTTATGTTTTGTTGAGTTAAGCTTGCTTAAAAGTTACGAAGCCCCGGCTTATTCAAACTCCACTTTGGCGACACGCACAATCCAGTGGCTGCCATATGGGAAGCCGACAGCGCGGTAGCTGCAGACGTCATCCTTCTGGCTGAACAATAATTCCTCGCCGTTGTCGATCCAGCGGATCGATTTGACCTTGCGGTGCAGTTTGGACAGCGAATGATCCTCATCGGTGCTTTCATACGCCGCGACGACGTCCTTCGGCCCCAATAGCGGAAGATCGTGGACATACACATACGCCGCCCCGTCTTTTTCCAGCACGAAGTCTTTTTCATGGCTGCAGCGGATATCGCACACCTTGCCATCGTACAGCGAATCCTTCGCCATCGCCGTCCACTGGCCGATGACTTCCAATAACGCTTCCGTCATCTTCGTAACGCCGCCCTGGCCGGTCAGCCCGATGTTCAGCAGATAGTTGGCCCCGACCTTGCGGGCATGACACAGCCGTTCGATCATCTGACGCGGACTCTTGTAATCCAGATCATGCGCCGCGATGCCCCAATGCCGGTTCATCGTCTGGCACATTTCCGCCGTGATGTATTTGGCCTTGCCTTCGCGATCCATCGGCGTCGCCTGACCCTGTTCAAACGTAACGGAATCCAGCTCAGGATGACCGGCTTCGCCCTGACGGGACAGACCGGTGTTGTTGATGATCATCGCATCCGGCTGCAGCCGCCGGATCATGCCGTAGAACTCATCCAGCTTCCAGTCCGCATCGCGCTTGGACCAGTTGCCGTCGAACCACAGCCCGCCGATTTTCCCATAGTGTGTGCACAGAATCTCCACCGACTTGGACAGATATTCCAGATAAGCGTCGAAATCGGCGTCAAAATCCGGATGAACCCAGTCTAAGGTCGTGTGATACAGGATCGGCAGGATATCTTCCTCGCGGCAGGCCTCGACAAATTCTTTGACCAGATCCCGTCCGCACGGTGTATGCATGACGTCGTAATCGGTCAAACCGCGGGTATCGTACAATGAAAAACCGTCGTGGTGCCGCGTCGTCAGCGTGATGTATTTCATGCCCGCCTGTTTGGCCAGCGCCACAATCTTCTTTGCATCGAAGTCCTCCGCCGTAAAGTTGTTGAACAGCTCGGTGTACTTTTCCTGGGAAATATGATGCAGGTTCATCGTCCATTCCCCTTGCGCTAACTGGGAATACAGTCCCCAGTGGATAAACATGCCGAAGCCGCGCTTTTCAAAGTCGGCGATGTATTTTGCCGGTACAGGAATACTCATAATAACAGCCCTCTTTCTTTCTCTCTGCTTTTATTGTATCAAAATTTCAGGGGCAAAACGACTGGAATTTCGCGATCTGTCCAAAGCGGGCGCCGTTGCGTGGCAGCCCTCAGCGCTTCTCAAAGTCCGCAGCCGGTTTTCTGACATAACAGGTAAAAGAAAAGAACGGCGTGTGTCCGTTCCTTTCAAAAGAAATGGATTAAATAAAGCTCAGCAGCGCGCTGATCACGCCCACGCCGACCATGACTTTGATCGGGCTTGGTTCCCATTTGCGCAGAATGAAGAACGCCGCCGCAAAGAAGATCAGATTCTGCGGGTCAAGAAATTCCAGACCGAAGCCCGCCGCGCCTTCTTTGAAGAACGCCAGCTTGCAGATCGACAGCCCCGCCGAAGCGATCAGAGCGATGACGACCGGGCGCAGACCGGACAGAATGCCTTTCATCAACGACAGGTTTTTATATTTGGTATAAACGTAAGCCAGGGATAAGACGATGATGCAGGAAGGGGCCACGCAGCCGATCGTCGCGATGATCGCGCCCGGCAGACCCGCGATATGCGTGCCGACAAACGTCGCAGAGTTGATCGCGATCGGTCCCGGCGTCATTTCCGCAATCGTGATGATATCCGCAAACTGCGTCATCGTCAGCCACTGATGAATTTCAACGACCTGACTCTGGATCAGCGGCATCGCCGCGTAGCCGCCGCCGATGCTGAACAGGCCGATCTGGAAAAAGCTCAGAAACAGCTGGATAAAGATATTCATTTCTGTTCCTCCCCTTCTTTCGCTTTCTTCTCCCGCGTCATGTAATCCACTGTCCCGATTGCGCCGCAGACGACGATGATGATCAGGATGTTAACCTTAAAGTAAACGCTGGCGATGAACGCCGCGACCAACAGGAAATACTTGACGACGTTCTTTTCTTTCACTAATCCCTTTAACATGTTCCAGACGACGTCCAGAATGACCGCCGCCACCGCCGCCTGCATGCCGCGCATCACGGCGCTGACAATCGGCGAACTGCGGAACGCCGCATAGAAATAAGAAATAATCGTTAAGATAATTAACGGCGGCAGCACCGTCGCCACGATGTTGACCAGCGCGCCCGGCACCCCTAACAGCCGGTAGCCAATGATGATCGAACCGTTGACCGCGATCGCGCCCGGGGAACTCTGGGCAATCGCCACCATGTCCAGCATTTCTTCCTCGTCGATCCAATGCAGCTCATCGACAAACTTCTTTTTCATCAACGGGACAATGACGAACCCGCCGCCGAACGTAAACATGCTTAACGTAAATGTCGAAGCGAACATTTTCGCATACATTTGTAATTTTGAAGGCTTTTTCTTCTCTTCCATTTGTGTCATCTCTTCTTCCTCCCGCTCTATTATAAGACTTGTGTTCTCATAAAGACAATAATATAATTTTATAAATAACATATCATTTTTGATATGAATTCGATTTCAGGAAGGAGCGTTGATTATGACCCTGCGTCATCTGCGGATTTTTGTTGAAGTCTGCCGCACGGGAAGCATCACCAAGGCCGCGGAAAGCTTGCATTTGAGCCAGCCGGCGGTCTCGCTGGCGATCCGGCAGCTGGAGGAATACTATGGAATTCTCTTATTCGACCGGATCTCCAAAAAGTTGTATCTGACGGAATCGGGCAATAAGATGCTGAGCTATGCGAGCCACATCATCGAATCGTTCGACGATATGGAGACGCAGCTGAAAAACTGGGACAGCGCGGGAACGCTGCGGATTGGTTCCAGTATCTCAACCGGGACGCAGATGCTGCCGCAGTTAGTCCGGCGCTTCAACCTGCGGTTTCCCCAGATCCGCACGCAGGTTCTGATCGACAATTCACGGATCATTGAAGACAAAGTGCTGACGAACCAGCTTGACCTGGCGTTAGTGGAAAGCTTGTCGTATTCGCCGGATATCGTCTGCGTACCGTTTTACACCGACCGGCTGATCGTCATTACGGCCCCAATGCATCCGCTGACTCAAAGTCCCAAATGCACAGTCAAAGCGCTTGCCGATTACCCGGTATTATTAAGAGAACCGGGCAGCGGTACCCGCGAGGTCGTCGACGCCCTGCTGGTCACGGCCGAGGTTCAGATCACGCCGCTGTGGGAAAGCACGAGCACCCGCTCGATCATCAACGCCGTCAAGGAGAACATCGGGATCTCGATTTTGCCGTATGAGCTGGTCAAAAACGAAATTCAAAGCGGTGCGATCGCCGGGCTGCCGCTGGCCTCCCCGCTGCCCAACCGCACCTGCAGCATCATTCACCACCGCAACAAATACCTGACGCCCTCCGCTCAAGCATTTATTGAGGTCTGTCAGGAATACTCCAACCTTTCCCCGCAATAATTCCAGCCGATCCTGACGCAGGATTGCACGATGCCGCGGGGTCTCGCTATTTTTAATCCAGGGTTGATCACTGCGCAGACATTCGCAAACAGATCTGCCCGCAGCAAAAAGTGTAAATATAAAAAAGAATTCCGCTCCGTCCGGGTTTCACTCCGGCAAAGATAGGAATTCTTTTTGTTTTAATCCTTGATCTCTGCGCACAAAAACGCCTGCGAAACAAACGGGAACTCCATCCGGACTTCCGTTTTGTTTTGACGTATCTGAAAACCGCCGGCTCAGCGGTTGATTTCCAGCAGCTTCTGATTGAGCTCTTTTTCGATCTTGCGCAGCTCGGCTTCGGCTTCGATCCGCTTCTGGCGGCCTTCCTTCTGAATCTGAGCGACTTCGTCCAGCGTCGAGATCAGCGCTTCGTTGGTATGCTGCAGCGTTTCGATATCGACGATGCCGCGCTCGGATTCCTTCGCGGTTTCGATCGTTGCCATTTTCAGCGTGTCGGCGTTCTTCTTCAGCAGCTGGTTGGTCATCTCGTTGACCTCGCGCTGAGCTTCCATCGCCTGCTTGGAGTGGTTCAGGCCCAGCGCCAGCACCATCTGACTTTTCCACAGCGGAATCGTGTTGACCAGCGTCGACTGGATTTTTTCCGTCATCAGCGTATCATTATTCTGAACCAGACGGATCTGCGGCGCCATCTGCAGGGCGACCGTGCGCGTCAGTTCCAGATCGTGAATCTTCTTTTCAAACCGATCGCAGGCGTTGGCCAGATCGTTCGCCTTCTGCGCGTCTTCCGGCAAACCGCTCTTCTGCGCGGCGGCGATCAGCTGCGGCAGATCCTTGCTTCGAACTTCCTGCAGCTTTTTCTTGCCCGCTAAAATATACATCGTCAGTTCCTTGAAATGAACCATGTTTTTCTCATACAGCTGATCCAGAAGAGCGATGTCGCGCATCAGCGTGATCTGATGATCCTCCAGCGCCTTGGAAATCTTATTGACGTTTACCTCGGCCTTGTCATACCGGGCTTTCATCTTTTCCATCTTGTTCGTCGTTTTCTTGAACATGCCGAACAAGCCTTTTTCTTCTTCTTCATCGGCAGAGAAGCCTTTCAGCTCGCCGACCAGATCCGCCATCATCTCGCCAACCTCGCCTAAATCCTTCGTTCTGACGTTCTGCAGAGCGGAATCGGAGAAATCCGCGATTTTTTTCTGGGCTTCCGCGCCATACTGCAGCACGGTTGTGGACGAGGTAACGTCGATCTGTTTGGAAAAGTCGTCGACCATTTTCTGTTCTTCCGGACTTAATTTCACTTCCTGCTGCTGATCGGCAGTCTCCAGCTGCACAGCCGGCTCCGCAACGGTTTCTTCTTCTGTGATCTGGGGATTCAGCGTCAGCGTAATTTTCTCTTCAGCCATGGATAATTCCTCTTTTCTATCAATTTATTTATCTACCTCTTTAATCTTAGACGGTCGCTTTCCGCTTGTCAAGAAACTCAGGGATGTCGGCCGCAATCAATTTTGTTCATTTGCGAAACTTTCCAGTTTCTCAAGGAAACAGCGGCAGACGATCAAACCCTTTCCCCTCCCTTCCGCGCTTGCCACAATTTCTGATTTTAAACCTTGGCCCGCAGCGTTCAACGAAAAAGCTGCCGCAGAGGACAGCTTGTTTTAGTCTTGGAGACTTCGCTGATTTATCATCTTTCTCACCGCTGTTCATAGACCCGCATTCATGCGGACAGTTCGAGATCGAAATCTTCCCGAAGCAACAGATCCATTCGTGCCTGCGGGTCGCTGAGAATGCGGCGGGATTGGTTCAGGATCGCTTTTTCCACCGTGTTGCGGGCCAGACGGCCGTTGCCGCTGCGGGCGGCGGAATTCATCTGGACGGCGTTGAAATAAATCGTCAGATCATTCAGACAGCTCTCGTCGATCACATAATCTTTGCCCTGCGCCAGCGAAACAGCGATCTGCGTCAGTTCGCTGCCGGTGTAGTCGGCAAAATTCAGAATATTCGGGAACCGGGATTTCAAGCCGGAATTGGCGTTGAGGAATTCTTCCATCTCACGGCTGTAACCCGCGAGAATGACGATCAGATCGTCGCGGTGATCTTCCATGCCCTTAACCAGCGTATCGACGGCTTCCAGACCGAAGCTGTCGTCCTTGCCGCGGACTAACGAATAGGCTTCGTCGATAAACAGCACGCCGCCCAGCGCGGATTCGATGATCTGCTGGGTCAAAGGCGCGGTATGGCCGACATAGCGGCCGACCAGATCGCTGCGGCTGACCTCGATCAGCTGCCCCTGCGTTAACAAGCCGAGCGCCTTAAACAGCCGGGCGACCAGCCGGGCCATCGTCGTCTTGCCTGTCCCCGGATTGCCGGTAAAGATCATGTGGCGGGACAGCGGGGCGGCTTTTAACCCTTGTTTCTGCCGCAGCTGCGTCACTTTGTAATGTTCTTCCATCGACCGCAGCGTGTCCTTGACTTCCTGCAGACCGACGATCGCGTCCATTTCCTTGCGGATCGCGTCAAGATCGTCCTTTTCCAGCCGGATCAGATCCGAAATCGCCAACCGCTGGCCGTTCACTTCAAAAACCCATTCCCGTCCCGCTTCCGCACGAACCTCCAGAACCGGCTCCGGCTGCTTCAGGCACAGCTCGTTTAAGGCTGCGTTCAGCTGACGCACATCTTTTTCCAGAGCCAGTGCCCCGGCAGAGGTTTCCAGAACCGCCAGCCGTTTCTGCGCCGCATCGTCGTCCAACAGGAGCGTCACGTTCAGCTGTTTCTTCGCGGTCTGTACGCTTTCGTTTAACAGCCGCTGATAAATCGTCAGCAGCACCTCCTGACTTAACGGCTGGGTTGCCGGCTGATCAAGAATCTGTTCCACCATCGAATTCGGGAAGTTCTGCATCAGTGCCTTGCGTGAAGTCGTCAGAAAGACGATATATTTGTTCGTCAGCTTCAAGGTGGACACCGTCTGCGTCACTAATGAGCTGCCGGCTTCCACCAGCTGTTTTCCTTTATTCAAAACATAGCGCTTGTTTAACGTCACTTCTTCATTTTGACACAGCTTCATCAGCTGGTTGAGAAACGGCGGATACAGCGCTTCCGCCTGTTCGATCACGATCACTTCCGCCGGTGCGCAGGAAGCGGCGTAAATGTCCTGAATGAAGACTTTTTCCTGATCGCTGCCGGCATAATGCGAGCCGTTGATCGTCACGACCTCCGCACTGGCCAGCCAGTGTTTTTCCGCCAGAATGTTGATCATCGTGGCCAGGGCCAGATGCCGGCCGCTGCCGGCCGGGCCGCTGATCACAAACACATTGCGCAGCTGGTCCTCCGGCTGCCCGCTGGCCAACGGGCGGAAAAAAGCCCGCGCCAAATCCGCCAGAAACGGTTCCTGACCTAAAACGACGGTCTCCGTCTGTTTTGCGGCTTCCTGCATTCCATTCAGCACGGCCCGCAGATCCTGAGCCTGCCGCTTCTGATGATTCTCGACGTCGACCGAAATCCCGAAATCCTTCTGCACCTCGGCCTGCAGCTTCGCAAAATCCTGATCGGTAAACCCCAGATCGCGGGATTGATCGCGCAGGGCCTCTGCTTGTTTCTGTAAATCCTCGCTCTGCTGATGCAGGATCGCGTTGAGCTGATCGACGGCGTTTTCCGTCGTGCTCAGCGTATCCTCCACTTGTTTCTGATGTGACTGTGCCTGATCCAGACCCGTCTGCACTTCATTCTGACTTTTTTTAACCTGTTCAAGATAGTCTTCGGCCGAAACGGTATTCAGCCGGTGACCGCGGAACATCGAATTCATCAACTGTTCCAGATCTTTTTTTTCATTATCCTTTGCCATGGATTATCCTCTAATAGACTTTCAGCGCGGCCGCAAGCCGGTCGCTGATCTCTTCCATCATCAAATCGCGTGACTGCTTCAACGCGCGCGCGACGAGCTTCAGGCCGTCGTAATAGCCCTCGTCATATTTATTGCTTCGCTGACGGGAATTCTGTTGGTAATATTTGCGGATTTCCTCGTCGACGATCTTTTCATACATCATCATATCATTCTGGTTGATCGCCATGCGGCGCAGATAGCGCTGAAGTGCATCCTGATGCCCATCGCGGTAATAGCCGCGCTGACGCGGAGGATACACGACGTTTTCCAGCATCTCCCGCACATACTCATAGCGCGTGCGGTAACGGCCGTGACGGCGATGCACGGCGGCGCTGACCGGACGTTTGCGGGTCCGGCTGCTGCCGCTGAGACCCTCCTGAATCTCGCCGCTGATCAGATCGCTCATCGTATCGTAGCCCTGTTTGCGGGCTTCCTCATTGATCGTGTCGCGCACCATCTGTCCGAAATCGGCGAGGTTGGTATTCATGAAATCTTTATCATTGAAGTGTTTATCAAACAAATCATCTAAATAATCGGTGTTTTTACGTTTCTGACTCATGGATTCACCTACTTTCTGACGCCGGAGAGCGTGCCTTCCTGAACCAGACCATCTTTTTTCAACAGGGCTTCCAGCGTGGTCATGTCAGCGGATAAACTCATCAAATCGTCTTCCGCCATCGTCGCGCTGATCGTTTTCATCGCTTCGTTGATCAGAATGATCGTCTTGTTCAGGCGATCCTCCGCTTCATGGAAATCTTCATGATTGGACGCAGACTGGCCGATGTTCTTGTAATTTTCCAGAATGTCCAGCAGAATCGGCAGATAGTATTGATAGAGCTTGTCGAGCTTATCTTTATTCTCCGGGAATTTTTCCTCAGCGATCGCCAGATGTTTCAACAGCGCGCAGGTCTGGTACAGGCCGTTAGTGATGGACTCGTTGGCAATCTCGGTATTCAGAGCGTTGATTTTTTCAATATAGGCTTCCGCCCGATCCAGCTCCGGCTGAGCCGGCTCTGCCTGCGGCAAATCGGCTTCTTCCGCCGGGACTTCTGGTTTCTGATCAGCCGTGGTCTGCGGTTTTTCTTCCGTCTGCGGCTGTTTGGCGAACTCCACCAGTAAGCGCAGAATCTCGTTATACAACCGCGGATAGCGTTCGCCGAACTCGTCGAGCGTGCCGATGCAGTCGTCGTCCTTCAGCAGGACCAGATTGCGCAGTCCGGTGTATTCCGCCTTTTCCGGCCGCAGGCTGATTTCTTCCAGCAGCGGCAGCTTTTCATGCGTGCGGAAATAGCGGCTCAGCGCTTCGTTGACCAGATCGCTCTGCCGGCCGGACAGACGCGTGCGGCTTTGCCCGGAAGAAGAACGCCGGCGGATTGTCTGCCGCTCCTCATTATTCTTTGTCACTGATTTATAAATGATGAAAAAGATGATCAGCGGAAAAAGCAAGCCGCTGAAGATCCCGCCAAATCCAAAGATAACCATAAAAAACAACACCGGAAATATCCAGGAATTTCTCATTTTGTTCCCCCTTGCTCAAGTTCTGGAGCGCTAGTCTGATTTTATAAACTCGCGTTTATTATACCATGATTTAAAACGTGTGCGCGGGAAATCGTTCACGCTTATGACGCTTCAAACCGCACTCAAGACAAAGATTTGAAAAGCGGCCTGAAACAGGCCGCCCGCAAATCTCAATCACCGATGAAATAAAGCTGAAATCCATCTATATCCTCCGGATTCCTGTTCTGCCCCATTCCGGGAGTTCTTTCTATAACGTTGCCAGCCAGTCGCCGATCTCACGGATCAGCTGTTCTCCGGCGCCCTTTTCAAACGGACTGCTCATCGCTTCGTAGAACTGCTGGTCATAGGCGTTTTCATCCGCCATATACAGCGAATAGCCGTTGGTGTAGCCGATGAATTCCGCGTTCCAGCGCGCCTTCACCGGATTGCTCAGCTTGCTGAAAAGCTCGACCGGCACGGTGATCAGCTTGACGGAAGGCAGCTGAATGCAGGAAATTGACAGCGGGATCTCGCGCAGACCGGAAGCGTTGCGGCAGGACAGTAAATTATTCTCTGCACCTTCTTTCAGCGATTCCAATAAACGCAGTGCTTTGGCATCAGCGCCTTCCCTGCGTGCCTGTTTGACCTGTGCGCTCAGCGTCCTTACTTTTTCTTCCGCGACTTCAACCGAATCGAGGACCTTGGCCTTAACCATGAAGGTTTTCTGATGAACCTCAAGCGTCAGATTCGCGCCCGGGGACAGCGGCTCCGGCTGGTTCAGCAGCGTTTTCAGCTGATCGGCCGCCAGCTGCGCCATTCGCTCCATTTCCGCAAAGCTGGATTCCCGGCGGGTAAACCGTGTGCTCATATCGCCGCAGCTGCCGTTGACGAAGGCGACCATCTCCGCATCCGCGAAGCAGCTTTCCAACGCGCCCGGAAAGTCTGCGCTCAACATCAGATTTTCACCGTTGAGCACCGTCGGATGACAGGCCATGCGCGTCCACAGACAGCGTTTCTTATCCTGCGTGATCAGTTCCAGAACAAACGCGTCCTGATCGCTTGGCAGCGTTGGATCATGCCGGTCGGTCCCCAACCCGCTGACGGTACCGCGCAGAATCCGCCACGCAAACGGTTGTTTCTGCGTCCGCAGCCGCTCGACACCCGCCGCAATCCGCCGGGCGGTTTCCGTTACATAACAGGCGTTATACTCGCCGAAAACAGGTTCCAGTCCCTTTAGAATTCCCTGATCGCAGCGCACCGTGCCGCAGGGGCCGGAATGCGTATGCGTCGAAGAAAGGATCAGATGCGGCGCATGAATCCCCGTTAATTCCGCAATCTGTTGGTAAAGCATGGCGTCCGCCGCACACCAGTCGATCTGGATCCACAGCGTCTCCTGTTCCCCGCTGAACAAAAGCAAACGGGCATACAGCGGATCATGGGCAGTCTGTGCCCAGCGGATCTTGCCGAAGCCGGAAAGCCGGACCGGCAGCGCCGGGGTGACGTCGATTTTTTCAAAGCTGACCTGCATTGTCATATCAAAGTTTCCTCCCTTTTCCTTAGTCTATCATGGAGGCGCAAACCTGTCGAATAAATTATTCACAAATCATATATAATTATAGAATTTATTATTTTCTCCTGATAAATCTTTCCTCAATGTCCACAAGACGTGTTAAACGCGAGCACAGGTTTCAAGGATTTCCACGAAGCTCCGGTTTCACGATGCGGTAAAAAAAAGCAGAGCTGGATCGCCCTGCTTTCTCATGAATTATGCGGCTGGACAGACTCCAGCCGGGCATGAACGACAAACCGGCGCTCCCCGTTATCCGAACAGGTCGACAACGTCAGAACCGAATCCGCCCGGGTTGCTTCCACATCGGTTTTGTATAACGCCCGTTCATGAAAGCCCTGGATGAACTCCGCGTAGGTTTCATCGTGACCAAAGCCGATCGTATAGACGTTAAACGCGTCCGGCTGCGCATATTCAACGGAAAATATCCGATATCTCCGTGTTTCCGCAGGCAGGCTGATCGTAATCTCTCCGCCGAATTGGGAATAGAAATCCGCATTGGCATACTGCTTCAAGCTGCCGAACATACTTCCGTCGTTCATACTGTGACCATAGAGAATCGTATGCAGGTCGTTAAAGTCCGGCTGATTCTCCCATTCCATGAAAATCGCTCCATACCGGCTGACGCGGTCATCCCAGGTATGGCGCAGATAATATGTATCATCAGAGCCTTGAACGATCGGATAATCAATAACTTCCAATCCGGCAATGCGGATCCAGCCGACCACATGCTTTGACACGCAGCGCAGTCCGGCAAAATCCACAGAAAAGTCCGCAGCATCTTCAGAACCCGCCGGCTGCGCGCTCACATAGCGGCTGACAGCCTCTTCCCGGGCTTTCTGATGATTCCGGCTTTCCTCAATATAACGGCTAAATTGAAAAGCGCAGTAAACCAACACGCCGATGCAGACAGCCATACCGGCAAAGATCAAACGCTCCTGTCCGGTTTTTTTTCGTTGCTTCATCCTGCTCCCCCCTTTCTGTCTGAAGCGCTGACAACGCTCACTGACGTTTTCCTCGCTTCCCTCTGTCTTTTAATTTGACACTGCCCGTCAAATCGCTTTACAATGAAGATAAACGTTAGGAGTCTGAATATGAAAATACAACCGCAAATCAAAACGGATTTATCCTCGCCAGGACAGCGCCGGCTGAGCGTTGTCTATCATGGCGCCGGTCTGATTCTGATTTCAGTTTCACTGTTTCTGATTTTATTTTTGACCCTGCCCCCGCTTTCCGGGCTTCATCTTTACGCCATAACCAGCGGCAGTATGGAACCGGGTATTCCCACCGGCAGTCTGGTCTGCGCAAAATCGGCGGATCCCGCTGCCGTTTCCAGCGGCGAGGTCATCGTTTTCCGCGCAGGCGCGGCTTCATCCTCCGTCGTCACCCACCGGGTCGTGGAAAATCAATCGGAACATTCACAGTTGATCACAAAGGGCGACGCCAATCAGGCGGAAGACCGCGAACCGGTCGCGTATGCCCGCTTCATTGGCAAAGTCGTCGCGGTCTTTCCCGGGCTGGGCCCTCTGGCTTTGTTTTTATCCAGTCCTTCCGGCAAATTCATCATGCTTGCGCTGTTGGCGGCCGCCGCCCTTCTGATGTTTCTGGGCGATCAGCTGAAAAAGCCTACCCGGTCTTAGCAAGTTCATATTTCCATTCCTCTTAATCAGTCAGACAACAGAAGGACACCCTGCGATGTCCTTCTGTTTTTACTTCTGTTGTCCGTATCGTTTTTTCAGAATGGACCCGCCGGAATCCTTTCCATTTTAAATCATTCTGACGAGGAAATAAATCCGGACCGACTCTTTTCTCCTTTATTCCTCGCTGTCAGCTTCTTTTTCCTTCTTCATAACCACGATAATCAATCCGATTACAGCGATCAGGGCAACGATACCGCCGATCATGAAGAGATTCATTCCGCCTGCCGCCTGGCCGCCGCTTTGCGGCGTTACCGCTTCTTCCACCGTTTCCTGCTGCGGAACTTCCTGGCCGCCGTTTGTCGGGGTGTTGTTATCTTCTACAACTTCTACCGGCTGCTCCTGTTGGCCGTTATTGACCGGCGGCTGCGGATTGTTGACCTGAACCCCGATTGTATTCGTCACTTCTTCCGTGCGCGTTACGGTCTCCACGTTCGTGTTGGTCGTCGTGCGGACGGCGGAGGCTTCGTAGACAAACGTAAATTCATTCTCCGCGCTCTCCGCAGCCAGACGCGTGTTCTGAATCAGCTGCTGGCAAGCCGGCGTCGGCACATAGCCGTCGATGTTCAGCATGGCTGCCGAAATCGGATCGCCGATCGTGCCATAGAATGTCTGGGAAGCAGCCAGCGTCTGTCCTTCGGCGTCTTCGTAATGAATCGTGTAAGCCACCAGATTCCCCGGTACGCTGTACGCCACAACGTAGCTGGCGTCGCCTTTTACCGTAATGACTTCATTGTTTTCCACGACGGCGTCGCGCCCGCTCAGGCGGTAGCCGCGGACATGATATCGACCATCCGCGTGCGTCACCGCGCCTGCAGTTTGAACATTCAGCTGCACGGCGTCGCCATAATGCAGTCCGGAAATCGTCACTTCATGATCCGTTGCGGTTGCCTGAACCGGATTACCGTTGACCGTCACCGCATCAGCCATGATTTCAGTAAAGGCTCCGGAACCGGAGGACAGCGTAAGCGAATAGCCATAGCCCTGATTTTCTTCCGCCCTCAGCGCCGCAGCCTGACTGGCGATCAACGAGCATAACGTCAAGAATGTGACAAGCGCCCGCATCATTTTCTTCATCTTACCGTTCCTCCTTTGCTTTTCTGCGTTTATTGATTCCGATCAGCACGATCAGCACGATCACCGCGCCTACGGCCAGTGCGCCGAGCAGCGGCAGCGAGCTTCCATCGGAAGTCAGCGGGGAAACAATCGTTTTCACCACGGTATTCACGATCGTGTTCGTTTTGGTTTCATTGACCGTTACGGTCGTCTCGGCAATCTCTGCCGCGAAGTACAGCGACAAAGCCGCTGATTTGCGCTGATAGGCGTTTAACAGCGTTTCCCCATCCAGTCCCAAGGTTAACGTTACCCTGGCCTGTTCGCCATCCGCCAGCGTATCCAGATACAGATAATCGCTGCCCAGCGTCGGATTGATCTGATTTAAGCCCGCGCCGCCTTCCGTGCTTTCCCCGCCGACTGAGCGGCTGTCGTACAGCACCTGGGTCACAGCTGAAGCCCCCGGTTCCGTATAGGTTAACTGATAGGTATACGCGCCATCGGCCGCATCCGCTTCTTCAAAAATATCCAGAATATTGTTCTGAATGTACCAGTCTGCTTTTTCCCCGCAGACATTCTTCAGTGTAATCTCAATGCTGACGGTATCGCCCGGCTGCAGATCACTGAAGGAGTCAGCGAAATCCGCGGCGGTATAATTGGCTTTCATCTTTTGCCCGTCAAACGCGACCTGCCATTGATCCGATCCAGTCTGACTTTCTGCGGATACCGGCGTTGCCAGCGTGATCAGAAACCCGGCGGCGATCAGAAAGCTCATGGCTTTTTTCATCATCTTCATGTTAACTTTCCTCCTATTCCGCCAAACTTAAAGTTCCATCATCCGCAATGTTGACCTTCACGCCCCAGGCGCTTAAGATCGCGTCCTGTGCGTTATTGACCTGCACGGCGTCCACTTCGGCGATCAGCTGCAGCTGCACGCTGTCCGCATCGTAATCATAAGAAGACACGACCGATCCATTTTCCAATTCGGTGTGGGTCAGGATTGAAGCGACTTTCGGATCGACGGAGATTTCTGTATTGAACATCACCGTTTCCGAAGCTTTTACAATGTGTTTTCCATAGAGAACAACCTGTTCTTTGTTTCCGGAGGCAGGAGCAACAATCCAGTCGGTATCCTTCAGCGACAGCCGAATCAGCGCCGGATCCAGTTCCGTTTCCGGAATCTCGGTCACCGTCGTTGATCCATCTTCGTTTTTGACCACTTTGACCCAGCGCCGGGTCACGATGACGCGGATATATTCCTCGACCTCGCCGGTATTCACAGCGCTGAGTTCTTCGGTGTAATTCTTGCCGGGAATGACGTTTTCCTTAAACGTATTCGTCAACAGTTCGCCTTCATTGGGGATCAGCACGCCGTTTTCCACAAGCCCGACCGTTAGTTCGCTGGTCGCGATTTCAGCCGTATATTCTTCATTGCGGGCTGCCGGAACTGCCCGGGCCGCACCGACGCCCAAGGCGATGACCAGCACGGCCGCGCAGGCGATCAGACCATATTTTATTTTACGCACCGCTTATTCCCCCTTTTCCATTCCATGGGACCAGCTCAGGTTCCAATCCGGATGATCGCCGTCATAGAGCGCCTGAACGCTTTCATGAACGACGACGATCTGGAAATCCTGCGTCAGGCTTCCGGCCTTCGTTTCGTCGACATCCACCTGAACGACCGTGGTGCTCGCTTGCGGCTTCAGCACTTCTGTATAAATCCAGCAGTTTTCCGCTTCCTCCCAAACCCAGCCGGCGCCGGCAGTGATCTTGACATCCAGATTGTCCAGCGCAGGATAGAAAATCCGCAGCCGGACAAACGCTTCCAACGTTCCGGTATTTTTAATTTGAATCTGTTTATCCAATCCGTTTAAGATCTCGATGATCTCCGTATGGGAAGGCTCCAGCGCAACCGGAGCGGTGCCGGCAGCCGTCGTATAATCCGTGAAATAAGCCAGCGACGGATTGACGGCGAAGCCCAGAACGAGTGCCATGATCAAGGCGATTGCTCCGTAGGGCTTTTTCCAGAAATTCTTTTTCATTGGTACTCCTCCTTATTCAGCCTTCTCGTAAACCGGCGTGACTTCGATCTTTCCGTTGTCAACGGCATACTTGTTGATCACGCCGCTGCCGCTGTTCTGATTTTCGTTGAAATCGTTGACGGCCGTCACCTTCAAGCCCAGCCGGCGTCCGTTTTCATCACTCATCAGCGTAACGCCTTCCGGCATCTGATCCGCCGACGCGCTCCAGAGCGAGACCGGCAGCTGGAAGGTATCCGCCCCTGCGGCATCATACACGCTGCCGCTGTAAATTTCTTTCACTGTGTAGTTCAGTCCGTAAGGGAGATCGTTGATTTCCACGGTTTCAGAACCCGCGCTGTTGAAAGTGAGCGCGACGATGTTGTTATAGGCTCCTGCCGGATTGTTTTCATCCTCCGGTGTGCCGGTGATTTCAAAAACGAAGGTTGCGCCTTTGTACGTTTCGCTGTAACGCTGCAGCTGTTTCTCAATCGCCAGGTTGACCTTGGCAATGTTTGTGTAGGCAATCTCGATCGCCTTGTTCATCACGACGCCGGAGGCCGTGCGGTCTTCCGTGAAGACCTCGTCAATGTAGACAAGATAATCACCTTTGGCTTCTTCGATGGAATATTCCGTTCCCTGCGTAAGACCTGTTAACGTAAACTGCTCGCCGCCTTTTAAGACGATCGTCAGGTTTTCCGAATCGTAGACCGGCTTCAGCTTGCCTTTCTGGCCGTCGGCCGACGTGATATAATAGGACAACTTGTTTTTTGTCGGACCCAGCTTGACTGTAAATTCAAACACCGCGTCGGAAGGCTGCGGCTCGATCACCGTTTTTCCAACAGAGAGGGTATAGTTTTTGACCTGCGCATCCTTGCGGTTATCCAGTTTGACCTGATAGAAATTTTCAACTTCGAATTCGCCGTTGAACGGTGCGTCGGCCTTGACCTTTTCGCTGATGATCGCCGAGTATCCGTCGATTCCCGCTTCCACGATCGTCCAGTCATGGCCAGGTTCCAGATTCGTCCAGATATAATTCCAGTTATTGTCCTCGGACAGGATGACCGAGGCGTCTTTGCGGGTCGTTTCATCGATCGATACGCCATCGCGCATGAGGTAGACCAGCACCTGATCCGGATGTTCTTTTAACGGTTTGCCATTGGCGTCAGTCCAGGTCTTGATCACCTGCAATGCCTCGGTATCGGAGCCGATCTGTAAATGACCGTTGTTGGCGATCGCGAAGCCCGGGCCGCCGCCCCGGTTTCCGGTCACGACGACGCCGTGCGCTTCGGCCGCTTCTTTAGCCCATTGTCGGGTCTGCTCGGAAGCCTGGCTGATCATCGAAAAGGAATTTGACGTATACTGGTAAGCGCTGCGGTCGAGCACTTCATCCGGATTGCTGCTGCGGACAAATGTGATCTCGCCGCCGCCCGGCGCTACGTCGGAAACGTAAACTCGATTGCCGTCCCGGCCGCTGTTGTGATAAATATCCGTAGTTCTGTAATTGTTCTTATCTTTGTTGTCGATGATCAGTGCGCCGTTGATCTCAAAGATCGCCGTTTCCCCAGTCGGGCAGGTATACAGCGCGCCATAGTGCGCATAACCGCTGGTCGAGCGGTTGCCGCTCGCATACAGGTTCTTCATTTCTACCGAAGCGTTCTGCTGGATCGAGATCGCACCGCCGCTGACATACATGGAATTGGCCGTGGATTCATTGTCGGTAAAGGTCGCAAGATAGATCTTGCCCTGCGACGAATATTCGTAACAAATACCGCCGCCTTCGCTGACGCTGGTATTCTGGGTAACAAGCGTCCGGCCGTCATACAGACCGAAGTTCACCGTTCCTTTATCGCTTACGTTGACGCCGCCGCCATAAACCGCGGAATGGTTGCCGATAATCGTGCCGCCGTCAAAGTTAACGACCGCCTTATATCCCTGGACATAAACGCCGCCGCCCAGCTTTGTCGCATGATTGCCGCGGATTGTACCGCCGGTCATGTTCAGCAGGCCCTGATTCACGATAATTCCGCCGCCGTAGTCCGCAACGCCGTTTTCAATCAGCGTCGTTCCAGTGATGTTCAATTTGGCGTTGCTGCCGACCGAAATCAGCGAATTCCGGCTTTCAATGCTGGCGCCGTCCAGATGCGCGCCGTCCAGCGTCACTTCGCCTTTGATCTCAAGCAAAGAGGAGTCGTGGTGCTCGCTGCAGCGGACCAGCGTCAGTCCGCGCTGATTCAGAATTTCCTCATCGGCCGCCGTGACCGTGACAGTAGTGCAGACATAAATTTTATTCAGTCCCTGATCCTGCGCTGCCTGCGCCGCTTCCGCCAACGTCCGGGTTACCTGGTCGTTTTCGCCGGTATGGAAGGTTTCGTCGGCTGCTAAATAAATTCGCTTCGGTACTTCCACCAGACTGTAATAGCCCTGATACAAGTCCTTTAAATTTTTCTGCGTATAGAGGTTCAGCGTATAGATCGCGTCTTCCGTTTCCGTTTTCAAGGCCGATTCCGCGATGTTGATGGTCGCTTTGGCGGACGCGGTGTTCGCCGCCAGAATTTCAGAGGAAGCGCCGACAGCGCCGGCCTGACTGTTGACCATTGTATCGTGCGGCGTAAAGTTCTTGTAGATCCGCGTGCCGTCGTTCAAGTTCAGAACGGCTCCGGAGACCGGCGCCAGAAACAGGCCGCCGCCAACGCCTTGAAACGTCTTGTTCGCGGTATTGCCGGTAATGATCACATCCGCCAGTGTCGTCGTTTTGATCTTATTGAGATAAATCCCGCCGCCGTTATTTTCCGCCGTGTTGTTTTCAATCCGGCCGCTGATCTCGACGTGAATCTCGTTGGCGCCGCTGGCATTCAACGAGAGCGCGCCGCCATTGTATTTGGCACTGTTGTTGATCGCCGTGATGTTCTCGAATTGAAGATTCCGGTTATTCGGGATGGCGTTGATCAATACGGCGCCGCCGCCGTTGGTTGCGAACTTCGACGTCGCGGTCGACTGGTTCCCGTCAAAGAGCGTGTTCTGGAACAGGCAGTCTGCCGTCGGTTTATTCAGATAAATCGCACCGCCGCTGGACGCGGAATTTTGTTTGAATTCGGAATCCTTCACTACCAGACTGCTCTCGGTTACGTAGACCGTACCATTGCCTGAGGTCATATTGTCGTTGATTTTAACGTTTGTTAACGTCACCGGAATTTTCTCGGCAGAGATCGCTGCGCCATAGCTGCTCAAGGCTTGCGAACCGGTGATTGTCGTGCCGGCAATCTTCAGCGAAGCGTCAGCGTTTGTCTGTCCCTGGATACTCAGCGCACCGCCGTTGCCTCTGTTGGCCAGCGGTTTATTGTTTGCAAACTGCCCGCCGTTGATCGTGACGTTGAAGGTCGGGTTGGAGTTGGCGTTATTGATTGTGGCGTAGAGCGCGCCGCCGTTAGACAGATACCGGTTATCGGCAAACTCGCAATTTTCAACTGTCAGATCAATCGTTCTGCCAGCGGCCTGACCGTCGATGATCAGGGCTGCTGCGCCGCCATACTGCGCCAGATTTCCCCTGAACGTTGAATTGGTCAATGAGAACGCCAGCGTTTGATCGGCGTCGTCGGAGATCATGGCGACCGCGCCGCCGTAAACGACGTCACTCACCATTCCTTTGGCTGCGCCGTCAAACGTACAGGCGTCCACGGTCAGATTTCCGTTAACCACCAGCACCATGCCGCCTGCGGATTTTCGGTTGCTGTTGATCAAGATTGTTTCTTCGTTGTCAATGTTGTATCCGCCCAGAAATGTAACGTTCGTTACCGATACATCGGCTTCGTTGGCGGTAATCAGACGGTAAACATCCGCCGCCTCCATCGTTCCGTTTTCAATTTTCAGGGAACCGCTGCCGACGGTGATCGCCGATGCGCCGTTTGTCGTCCAGGTCTTTTCGTTCAAATGAATCGTCAGCTGCGCAAATTTCGCCTTCGGTACGGTCACGCTTTCGGCAACGTCAGTTTGAAGCTCGATCACCGGATTGGCATCGTTTGCCTGCGCGGCGGCGTTGATGGCCGCCTGCAGCGTCGCGTAAACGTTATCGTTATACCCGGCTGCCGCCTTCGTCGTCATCGTGATGACATAGGTGGAAAAGCTTTCTGTTTCAAAGGTAATTTCAGTAGTTTTGGCATTTTGCGCAGAGGCGACGACTTCAGCCGCCGCGTCGTCCGGCACGTGCACAACCTGCACTTCCGACTCCTGAGCAACTTCTGAAAGGGTTTCCGTCAGCGGCGCTTTCAAGCTGATATTGACGGAAACACCGCTGTCCGGCTCCACTTCTTCCCCACTGTTCACCGCGTAAAATGTAAGATCATAAGCGGCCAGAGCGACGAGGAGCTGCGTTTCATCCAGCGCGTCTTCAACCTGATCGGCCACGGCTTCCAGTGCCTCCGGCTGCGTAATCTTTTCAGCCTGCAGCCGGACTTCTTCACTAAATGCGCCTTCCGGTGCGGATACCGTGATGATTGCGTCTTCCGTTTCAGCGGTATAGACGGCGGCAGGCATGCGGGTTTCCTCTTTTTCCAGTGCTACGACGACAGTGACATCGTCTTGCGCTGAGGCAATGGAATATTGCACGGCTACTTTTTCAGCGCCGTCTGTTTCTGTTTCATCCGCCGTATTCATCGGCTCTGTCAGTTCATCGTTCACCATGACGCTGACGATCTGATATCCCTGAGCCGGTTCAACCGTGAAGACAGCTTCGTCTTCCGCATTCATGCCGGATGGGCCTTCGATCATTGCCGCTGCTTCCGGCTCGATCACATAGGTGATCTTGTAATCGAATGTTTGTGAATTTTCAAGATCGGGATTCAGGATTTCATCGCCCGCCGGCGTCGAAGTCGGTGACTTCCGGGGTGGCTTCCTGCGTCGAAGTCGGCGTTGTTGCCGGGGTGGCCTCCGGAGTCGAGGTCGGCATGACTTCCGGGGTTGCCGTAGGCGCGACTTCCGGGGTCGGCGTCGGCGAATTCACCGGATCAGCCGTCGCCGGAGTGTTCCCGGCTTCCGATTCCTGATCATTATTCTGACCCTCCCGCATTTCCGTATTCCCTTCGCCCGGCTGTTTCGGCTCAGCGCCTTCCGCCATGACGGACTGATAGTTTATTGCGGTCAGAGCCAACATCATGGCTACGCCGGTTTTCAACAGCTTATTCATCAGATTTTGTAGACTTCTTTGCATTTTCCTGCTCCTCTCAGAATATTTGAAACTTTTATACCGTGGAATCCGAATCCTTTGCACTCAGGATACCGGTCCTGGCGGATTCTTCTCTGTCAGTCCGTTACGGAAGTTCATCCTGGACCTCTGCGCGGACTGCCGCAGCGTCATTTTTTGATCAGATTTCCCGGGAAGGGGAAAGATCATTCGGTTTAAGAACCAGAATACCCGTTCTTTTTGCACTCGATGCACCTCCTGATGGTTATATCCTATCAAAGCGAGGTTATTTTTTGGTTAGATTTTCTACTTATTCCGGATTTTTTAAGCGATTGCTCAATGAAAAATGCCGAAACACAAAAAAAAGACAGTCATGAGTGATTTTCCCATGACTGCCGCTTGATTTACTGGATTAGATGCTTCTCCACAGTTCGCTGTAAGAGATGAACGGGATTTCGTCAGCGTTGATCTTCGCCTGATTGCGCTGTTTCTTGATGTTGCCTTCATGAACGTTCTGAAGCATGTCTTTATTGACCATGTACTGAACGTAAACCACTTTTTTCAACAAGAACCAACGAACAACCAGCGAATAGATCGCCGCTTCTTTGTCTTCCGCTTCGTGCAGCTCGGTTTCCGCATTTTCCCTGACGGCTTCCGCTTCGTCCAGCGCATCCTTCTTCAGCTGTTCATAGTTGGAGAAACGGCTGCGGTCCGCTTCCCGCTGCAGTGCGCCGGCCTTGACGCTGAACAGCTTGCGGAACGTCGCCAGAACGCCGTCGACACTCTCGGCGGTCACTGCGACCAGCTCGTTCTTGCAGTCGGCCAGGAAGCTGTATGGCTCCGTCAGCGTATAATAGAGACCCTTGGCATACAGATAGCTGCGGTCGCTGTGCTTGACTAAGATCAGCGCGCGTTCGGCATCGTCCTGCTTGCCATAAACGATGATCGGGCAGATCACCGGATGCCCCTGCAGCTTAAATGCATCTTTATACCGGATGATCTGATTGGAAATCACCTGCCGGTTGATATCGGCGCGCAGATTCACGCAGATCTTCAAATCATGATTTTCTTCAAACAGTGCGTGCAGGATATCCTTCATCGGCTGATCTTCGGAAGAATCAATGACTTCCAGGTAATCTTCCAGGTAGCCGTTGAACTCGCACAGCTCTCCTTCTTTTCTGACATCTTTAATTTCTTCTAAGATTTGATAAATTGCCATTTCGTTTGGTCCCCCTGTTTCGTTTCTTCTATATCTGTTTTATCACAATCAGGCAATAAAAAAAAGTAAAATTTGTCCCCAAGCCGTAAAAACTGGCAAAATTATCTTGTTTAGCTACTTGACAATGCAAAGTAGTGGGTTTAGCATGGTAATCAGAAGGAAGGATCGCCATGAACGCACAATTTAAAAAAGGCGTGCTCGATCTGGTCGTCATGGTTGTCGTCAGTCAGCACGACATCTATGGCTACGAATTGGTCAAGCGGGTCTGCGAAGTCGTCGAAGTCAACGAAGGCACGATTTATCCGCTGCTCAAGCGGATGACCAACGAAAAGTATTTCGAAACCTACCTGGTGGAATCTACCGAAGGACCGCCGCGCAAGTATTACCGCATCACCGCGCTGGGATTGACAACGATGAATCAGCTCAAAACGGAATGGCTGGCATTTTCCAAGCAATTAAATCTATTCCTGGAAGGGGGAAATCACGATGACCAAGAAGGAATTTCTTGATAAATTAGAACACAAGCTGCATCTGCTGAAACGCGATGAAATCCAGGATATTCTGGACGAGTATTCCGGGTATATCGACAACAAGCTGCAGGAAGGCAAAACCGAGGATGAAGCGGTCGCCGACTTCGGCAACCTCGACGATCTGGCGCGGGAAATTCTCAGCGCGTACAAAATCAACGAAAAGTACACCCGCGATTCAAGCCGGGATATCATCGACAATGTGGTGGACGTGATGACCCAGGGGATCGACTCCGTGGTCAGCTACTTCGCCGGACACTTCAACACCCTCAGCGTCGAGGCCATGATCCGGCTGATCGCGCTGGTATTGATCGCACTGGTGATCGTCGGTTTGATGAAAATCCCGTTTTCCCTGCTGGAAGCCCTGATCGTCAGTCTTCTGCGCGCCATCCTGCCGGGCTTTTTAGCGGCAGCTTTGAACTTCTTCGTTCGTCTGGCGATCAACCTGATTTATCTCTGCCTGGTCGTCCTGCTGATGGCGAGCTTTATTTCTCAGGGTTTGGAAAACAAGCCGGTCACCCTTCGGGATTTGTTTGAAAAACCGCTCCGGTTCAATTTCGGCAGGCGCCATGACGACGCCTGCTCTCCCCAAAGCGGCGTCCCGCAAACTGTAAATTCAAATCTTGCGAAGACGGAAAACGAAGCAGCGCAGCAGCGCAAAGAGGAAGAAGCCTTTGCCCAGGCGGAAACGGCGGCGAAGACGGAAGAGCAGATCGCAGCGGAAATCGACGAGGCGTTCAGTCAGGAATTCGACGAACCGCGGATTCTGGAAGATCCGATCGATCCGCTGATTCAGCCGCGCGGCCGTTACCCTTATTATAATAATGAGGAAAAAACGGCTGAAAAGCAGGGCTGGGGGATTGGAAAAATTGCCGCCCGGCTGATGATCGGGATCGTCCAGCTGATCACGCTGATGATTCTGATTCCGCTGGGACTGGGCGAGTTTGCGTTCTGCTTTGCCTTCGGCTTGTTGGTTTTCCTGTTATTTCAAGGCGCGAAGCTGTGGGGCCTCATGTTGATCTGTCTGGGTTTGATCGGGATTTTCCAGACGGCGGTCGCCGCCTTGTGGCGGATCGTGCATCCGGCGACGAAAAAACGGCCGCTGTTGATCGCGCTGATCATCAGCGTGGTGATCACAGGCATTGGCGTCCCCTTGACGATGGTCGAATTCTCCAGTTTTAAAGAGGTTCCGATCCGCCAGGATTTCCCGGAATTGTTTCAGCCGCAAATCATCCATCTGATGGAAACGGATGATCTGGACAGAGTTTATTTATCGTTTGCTTTTGACGAGATCGTTTTCCGCGAGAATCCAAAGCTGGGCTACGGCAGTTTGCAGCTGATCCTGCCGCCGGGCGAGTATGAACCACGCTATAACGACCAGCTTAATCCGCCGAATTACGAATATGTTAAAACCGTCAATATCGTTGCGATTCACGGCAGTTCGGACAAATTCCGCACGGCGCTGAAGATTCTTCTGCGGGGCATGCGGGAAGGAAAAACATATACAATGGACGACGATGGCATGCGATCGGCCCCATTGATCGTTGAAGCTTCGCATCCGACGCTTGAAAAACTGGCGATGGACGAGAATCAGACACTTTTGTTGATTAATCGCTGACAGACGAACCTGAAATTCGTCTGTTTTTGCGTTTTCAGGCAAGTTCTGGCTTTTGCCGCGGACGGGCTTCTATGATAAAATGAAGCATATTGAAAACAGCGGAGGCGATCATCATGAAAATTCCAAATTTACTGGCGCCGGGGTATTTGCACAGCCTGTTGATCAAAGCGAAGATTCAGGAACAGAACGGGCGGTTTCTGACGCATTATGCCCTCGGGACGGTATCCGGACTGATCCGTGCGCAGGCGATGGCAAATGAAAACGCGACGCGGGACAGTCTGATGGCGTCGATGCGGATTCAGGGGGCAGAGAGCGTTTGCCGGGTCTATCGCAAAATGGTGCGTTATCCTGATTTTCATCGCCAGCTGATTGCGTTTCGGCGACTGATGCAGGATTACGGGCTGACGTTGGCTGAGCTGCCGGAAAAGAGCGAAGGGCAGCGGGAATTGAAGGCGTTATTGGCCTTGATCGCCGATCTTCCTTTTACACATTTGCAGGAAGAACGTTTTCTCGCCGAAATCCAGACGCTCGATTTCAGCGGGGCCGAGTGCACGCCCGGCTGGATCGAGGATCTGCATCAGCAGCGTTTACTTGATGCTTTGAAGGCGCAGGGGCTGCGGTTCAAGCCGCTGAAGCAGGCGCAGCCGCGGACAACGCGGTTTTACAAGGCGCTGAATTCCCGGCAGGAAGCAGAGGGGCTGGCCCAGCTTTTGCTGCGCGAGCAATGGAAGCCGGAGGAAGTCATGATCATTCTGTGCAACAGTCAGCGCGACGGCGGGCTGGTCCGCTCCGTACTGACCCGTTACCAGCTGCCGGCGGCCCAGGTTGCTTATCAGAAACCATCGAAAATCCTGCGCTGCTTTGACGCTTTGGTGTCGCTGACCCGCGCGCCGTCAATCGCGGCGGTTCTGACAACGCTGCAGCTGAAAACCTATCCGACGTTGATTTCCGAGGCGTATGTTCAGTATCTGACACAGTTTGTTTTTGACCTGAACGATCTGTGCAAGCCGGTTTTCACGCATGTACAGCAGGCGCTGGAAAGCAACACACTGCTCAATATCATTGAAAAAGAAAATCTGCTGCGGCTGGAATCGCAGGCTCAGAGCGTGCATGAACAGCTGCTTCCCTGGCTGCTTCCGCTGCTGGAGGATGTCCCGCTGAGCGAAAAGCTCACCCGCTGCTATGAACTGCTTCGTCAGCATTCTTGCTTAAATGACGAATTGGAACGGCGGGCGTTATTAAATCTGAAGACCACGCTGGAGGATTGCTGGGATCTGCTGGAACAGCCGGGAGCTCTCGACATGTTCATGGCGCTGCTTGCGCAGAAAAAGCTGGAAATCAGCGAAGAAGTCGACGGCCGAATCGCGATCACCGATCTGAAGCATCCGCTTCCCTGCCGGCCGCTGACAATTCTTTTCGGCGCGGATCAGAATAGTTTCCCGGGAAATATCGCAGCCACCGGGATCTTTGACGAGGATTATCTGAAGACCACTTCGATGCCATCCCAGGCTGAGCGCTACGATCATTACACTCGCCAGCTGGAATGGATCTACACCAGCGCATCCCACTGCCTGATCTATTCTTACGCTGCCGGCAACTACGAAGGCAAGAGCTGGGACGTCGCGTTTGAAATTGAACAGCGCGCGGCCACCCGCGCCGTGCTGTGGCCGCTGGTTCAAAACGAGGTCTATTCCGATCAGCGGCATCAGCTATCGCCGGATACCGCCCGCCGTCTGTTTGCCCCGGATCATGTGCTGCGCGGCAGTATTTCTTCCTTTGAAACTTATTTCCAATGTCCTTATGCCTACTTCCTCAAAAGCGGTCTGCGCTTATCCAGAGGCAGTTTGACAACGGTAGATGCCGCCATAACCGGTACGATCCAGCACGCGCTGCTGGAACAGGGTATCCGGTCTCAGGGCAAGGCTTACGCCAGCCTCAGCGAAACAGAAATAAACGCGATCCTGAATCCTTATTTCCAGCAGCTCGACGCTCTGTTTCCTGATCAACATGCCGAAATCGACCAGATTCAGCGGCGGATGCAGCTGAATTTAAAGCAGCTGCTTCAGGCGCTGGCCGCCATGGAGGAAAACACTTCGTTTGCACCCGCCTTTCAGGAACTCCGCTTTGAAGAAGATCTGCTTGAAACCGGCGGCGTCACCGTGCGCTTAAATGGAATTATCGACCGCATTGACACCTGCCTCAACGACTTGCGGATTCTGGATTACAAAAGCTCCGCCAAAACACTCAGCGAAGCCAGGGTCAAAGCCGGACTCCAGCTGCAGCTGTTAACCTACCTGATCATTGCCGTCCGCAAGCTCGGGCTGCAACCGGCCGGCGCGTATTACTGTTCCTTAAAAAATGAAACGATCAGCGTCAGCGAAGCTTCGCTGAACGGCCGGCGTATGGAAATTGAAGACGTTGACCGCGATGAATGGATGAGCGAATTGCAAAGCAGCCATCAGCTCAAGGGCTGGACGATGAAGGAGTGCGAAGGTTTGGATTACGACGGCACGCACGTACAGGGACTAACCTGTAAAGACGGTCAGGTCAAAGTCCGAAGCCTGAAAGACTTCGACAATGTCCAGGCACTGATTCTGGAACTTTACCAGCTGTTGGTCCAACAGCTCAGCGCAGGCCGGATAGAGCTGGATCCGGTTGAAGGCGCATGTTTATTCTGTGATTTCAAACCTGTCTGCCGGCTGCGCAAAGCGCCGAAAAAACCGGCGGCGCTGGTTGGCAAAGAAGAAGGAAAGGAGGTGCGGGATGGCGATTCAATGGAGTGAGGAACAGCTCAAGGCGATTCATACGACCGATCATAACATTCTGGTTTCTGCTTCAGCCGGAGCGGGCAAGACAACCGTCCTGGTCGCGCGGTTAATGAAACGGATGCTCGAAGACCACATCAGCATCGACCGCATCGTCGCGATGACCTTCACCGAAGCAGCAGCCAGCGAAATGAAAAAACGACTGCTGCAAAGTCTGAACGACAAGCTGCAGGAACCCGATCTGGACGAAGAGGAAGCGCAATATTGCCGCCAGCAGCTGATCCTGCTGCAAAGCGCGCATATCAGCACGATTCACTCGTTCTGTCTGTCGATCATTCAAGCCGACTACGCCCTGATCGGACTAAACCCGGCCCGCATCCAGCGGATTTTTGACGATGCGGCAGTAGCGCAGATGAAGGAGCAGGCGTTTACCCACGCCTGCCGGAAGCAGATGGCGCAGGATCCCGGGCAGTTTACGACACTGCTGCAAACATTTTCCAGCCGCAGTGAGGATGTATCCGAGCTGAAGAAAGCGGTGCTGACGATCTCGGCCAAAGCGTCCGGGTCGCAGGATCCGCAAGCCTGGATCCGAACGGCAGCGGAAGCTTACGCGCCGATCGCCCGTCTCGATCAGCTGCCTTCCCCGGCAAAAGAAGCTTTCTTTGAAAGCTGCGCCGTAGAAGCGGGACGGCTGGAAGACTGCGCCGTCCAGATGCAGCGGATATTATTCGACGCGTATCCCGACAAAGAAAAGCAGGCCAACGAGGTTCTTCTATTCCTTGGCAAGCTGGCGCCGGCGATTCAAGCTGCGAAAAATTACGATTACCGGGAATACCGCCGCGCGTTGTTCGGCGCGATCCAGACCAAGATCAGTACGCTGAAAGACGCGCTGGATTTCAACGCGCTGCGCAAACAGCTCAACGCGCTGGCAAAGGATCTTGTCAGCCGGACCTATACCGAGGAAACCCTGCTTTCCGACCTGACATTGACCTATGCGATCATAAAGCCGTTAACGGCGCTGACGCTCGACTACCTTGCGCTGTATGCACAGCTGAAGGAAGCGCAGGAAGGGATCGACTTCGATGATATGGAACATTTCGCCTATCAGATTTTAACCGCGGAAAACAATCTGGCCGCGAAGCGGTATCAGGAGCGCTTTGATGAAATCATGGTCGACGAATTCCAGGATTCCAATGATCTGCAGAATGCGATCATCAATCTGATTTCCCGCGGCGCAAACGTCTTCCGCGTCGGCGACGTCAAGCAGTCGATTTACCGGTTCCGCGGCGGAAAGCCGCAGATCATGCGCAATTTGATGAACGACGCCCGGCCGGAAAATTGTTTTATTCACCTTTCCAGCAATTACCGTTCCAAGCAGATGATCGTCGATTTCAACAATGATCTGTTTCTGCGGCTGATGAACATTCCCGGCTGTTCCGATCAATACACCGATCACGACTGCGTAAAAACCGGCGCTCCGGCTCAGAAGCAGGACAACTATCCGGTTGAATTCCATGCGCTGATGACCAAAGCGCTGAAGGATCAGGATGAGGGGGCGGAAAATCTCGCCGCCAATCAGATCAAAGCGCAGTACATCGCCCAACAGATCTTAACGATGCACGAAACCTCAGACTTCCGGCAATGGAAAGATTACGTCGTGCTCGTGCGTTCCCATGCGGTTAAATCCCATTTGAAGCAAGCTTTCGATCAGGCAGGCATTCCTTATTACATCGACGCGAAAGCAGGGTTCTATCAATCGGAAGCAATGCAGATTCTGCTTTCCTGGTTTCGAATTCTGATCAATCCGGCCGATAATTTATCGTTAACCGCCGTGTTATCCTCTGACTTTTATCAGGCGGATGACGAGGAATTGGCACGTCTGGCAATGAAGCGGGAGCGCCGGCCGATCTTCGATATCCTGAAAGAAGAACATCATCCGCTGGTCGCTGACCGGCAGCGGTTAAACGACATCGCACAAAAGCTGGGATTGTGCGCTTTGCTTGACGCGCTGTTTCAGATTCATCACTTTTATGAAGAGCATTGTACCGCTCAGCAGCGGACCAACTGTGACCTGCTTCGCCAGAAAGCGGAACAATACAGCGCCGAGCATTCCGATTCGCTGACCGGCTTTCTCGCGATGATCGACCAGGTGAGCGAGGAAAAAACCTCCGAAGCCATTCCCGTTGGCAATGAGGACGACGTTGTCAAAGTGATGACCATTCACCAATCCAAAGGTCTTCAGTTTCCTGTCGTCTTTTACTGGGCGAGCAGCCGGATCGACATTATGGATAAAAAAGAAACGTGCATTGCGGATGCGGATCTGGGGATCGGCCTGCCGGCGCTGGAGCTGCCATGGCGGTTTAAGCGGCCGACCGCGATCCGGCAGGCGATCGAATATAAAATCACGCTGGAAGAATTGGAAGAAAATATCCGGATTCTCTACGTCGCCCTGACCCGGGCGCAGAATCAGATGATTCTGGTCGATACGATCAAAGGCGAGCTGCCGCATAAACCGGTAACGATGAACACGCTGCTGGAACGCAAAGGGACGACGGACCTGATTTTATCCGCGATGTGCGAAAGTAACTCCAGCTTCTGGAAAGTCCGGACGATTGAAGATCGCTGGGAGGTCCAGCAGCTTCAGCACCGCCGCAAAGCGGTCATCTCCCTGCCGCGCTATACGGAAGAAAAGCCCTTACCGGTCACCCTGACGCCGTCGGAAACAGAACAGACCGCATATATTCCTGCGCTGTTTCCAAAAAGTAAAGCTGTCCGGCCAGCTCAGCGGGGCATCCAGCTGCATGAAGCGGTGGAACACCTGCCGGAAGGAGATTGGACGGAAAGTCAGATCCGCGGCCTGCTTCCGGAAATAAGACGTTCTGACATCCTTCTTTTGCTTCAGCTGAACAAACAGCCGTTATTTCAGCACTGTCAAACAATGTCCGTTGAAAAGGAATTCTCCTTCGCCGTCCTTTCCGGCAACGAATTAATTCAGGGGCAGATGGACTATGTCGCACAGGATGAAAATGAAGTTATACTGATTGATTTCAAGAGTGATCGTCATGCCCAGGCCGACCAGTTAAAAATGTTGTATGCCCGGCAGATTTCAATTTATCTGCGCTGTCTGCGCGAAATGATTCCGGACAAAAGAATCCGCGCCTATCTGTACTCATTTGATCTTGATCAGTTCATCGAAATGACGCCTGAAGCTGAATTGGCAGCTGCGTAAAAACCGAACCCAAAGAAAAAGCGATCTGATCATCCAGCTTCGCTTTTTTTCATCTTCTTAAAATTAAACTCATGGGAACAAATCACAATTTTTCCCAATTCACTCCATGACGCTCAATGCTTAAGGATCGTTTCCTCCCGGGTCGTTTAAGCTGAAAGAATACCAGCCTTCACCCTGCGGATCATCAAAAATACTCTTTTATCAGAGCCACATTGATCATAAAAATAAATTATACCATGAAATGGTAACTGTTTTTTAATTTTAAATGATCACTGAGAAATTCATTGTTTATCGTTGATTTTTAATCCAAGCATTCATAAAAAAGCCAAATAGTATATCACTTTTTCTAATTCGTGCACGTTTTTGAATGATAACTCTGAATTTCATCGTTTATCGCCGATTTTCAAGATTATCATTCAAAATTAAGCGCAAAAATAAAAGCTAATATTATAACATATTTTTAATTCTTCGCACGATTTTGAACGATTGCGCTGAAATTCGTCGTTGATCGTTGATTTCCGGGGGAATCATTCAAAAAACCCTGACTGTTTTCAGCCAGGGATAATCAAATTAGCCGATTAAACTGTCAATCAAGGACTGCGCCTGTTTCCACGCCGATTCAAATGACGAACGGAACAGGACGACCGGTCCGAAAGCTTCGTATTCCGAAGGTTCGATCGCATGCAGGCAATAACTCTTACGGAAATCCGGGAGCTTCTCAAGCAGCTCATCCAGCACGGCGGGCGGCGTTGGCTGGGCAAACCGCTCGATCACCGGCGGATTCTGATCTATCAACTGATCGGCAGTCCCCTTCCAGTTGATCGTAACGCAAGCCTGAGCGCCTACCATCTCTGTGAAATGATGCAGTCCCCGCGCACCGCCGCCGATGAAGCCGACATCCGGATATTGGGTCCGGGTCATCGCATAGGTCTTTTTCGTAGCCGCAATACCGGCCTGAAACAACACATCTGAGGCGATGGCGACCTCCGTTTCCTGTACTGTTTTATACAGATATTCGTCCAGAATTCCCGTGATGTGCGAGTAATAGATTGGTGCCTTCCTGACGCAATGGCTTGTCGCTTCCGCATATACCCGACCGACATCCATGGCCTGACGAACCGACATCACCTCCGTCGCATTGATCGGTACGCCCTGAGCCGCCAGAATACTGATGGCTTTTAACCCTTCTTCCGTAACAGGAATCTTAATCATAATATTCTCGCCCGCTTCCCGATTGAACAACCCGGTCTTTACAATCGAATCGCAATCCTCATGGAACGGATCCCCCTGAATACTGACATATCCCCATCGCCCCTGCGACTGTTGATAAAGCGGTAAAAAGAGTTTGGCGATGCGGCCGACCAGCTCCCGCTGCACGGCGATCAAAATCTGATCCCGGGCGACGCCTTGATCCCGCAGCCGCATTATTAACTGTTGGATTTCCGGCAGCTCGCTTTCCCGCTGCATCATCTTCCAGACATACGCCGGATTCTGCGTACAGCCGCACGCCCCTTCCGCCAAGGCCCGCTTCGCCTCTTCCTGCGTCACATTATTGATCCAGAACCGCGTCGGCGTCAGTTCATTCACTCTGTGAAAATAAGTTTTTTCTTCCATGGACTTCACTCTTTCTCCTGCAGCATCGACCAGGCGCGCTCGATGCCTGAGCGCGGGCTGGTCAGCACTGGTATGGTCATTTCATTTAAATAAGGAAGCAAGGTGATCATGCTGCCCTGCGCCAGCACAACGACGTCGTTTTCTGCCGCTGCCCGCTGAATCATCGCCAGAACAATCCGGTTATGCTTATCCACATCCTTTTCTTTCATCAGAATGTCCAGCGCTTCCGCCGCCAGATATTCCTGCACGGCCACTTCCTTGCCCAGCCGTTGGGCAGTCGTCCGGATCAGATCGCAGCTGGGTTTTACCGTCGACGCCACCGTCGCGATTACGCCGATCCGCGCACCCAGACTCACTGCCTTTTCCGCCATCGGTTCGTCGACTCTCAGCGTGGGAATCGCCGTACACCGGCTGGCAATCGCAAAGGCTTCCCCGACCGAGGAACACTGATTGAAGATCAAATCAACACCTAATGATTCCGCCGACTGAACATAACGGCACATCCGGCTGATCACAGCCGGGGTGATCCCGGTGTTCCGCTTGACCTCCGCTAACAAACTATCGTCGATGATGTTGATGATTTCCACCTCCGGCATGATCTCTTGACACAAGGCTGTCAGATCCTGCAGCGACACGGCGCTGGTATGGATGATCGCCATCTTTTTCATAGAAATTTCTCCCAATAAGCAGACGCTTTGCCGACGCTGCCGAACAGCTCCATCTTGTGCCGGATGACCGCGCGCGCCGCTTCAAAACCCTTCGGCATCAAGGTTGAGAACTTGAATTCGCCGGTTTCATTCATGATTTCGTTCAGTTTCCGTGAATAGGCTGCCTTGTAATCGCTGGCAATGTTGACCTTGCGGATACCGATCTGACATGCCTGACGGATTTCCTCATCCGGATTATCTGAACCACCGTGCAGCACCAACGGCACCGGACTGACCTGTTTCAATTCTTTCAACAAGTCCAGCTGCAGTTTCGGCACGAAGCCTTCCGGATATAAGCCATGCGAAGTCCCGATCGCGACCGCCAGACTGTCGACGCCGGTTTTCGCTGTGAAATCAATGACTTCTTCTGGCCGGGTGTAGATGATATGATCGACTCCCCCTTCATCGGAATAGTTCATAATCCCGATCGTTCCGACTTCCCCTTCGACGGAAACGCCGACTAGATGGGCGAGATCGACAACCGCTTTCGTCTGGCGGATATTCTCCTCATACGGCAGCTCGGAACCGTCGAACATAACGGAAGTGAATCCGGCCTGAATCGCCCGCAGAATATCCTGCAGCGTGCGGCCGTGATCCAGATGCAGCACAAACGGAATCGGACTTTCCAACAGCCGCGTGCGGACATAGCTGTAAAATTCAGGGCCGCAGAAGTCAAGCTCATTGACGGCGATCGCGATGATCGTCGGCGCTTTCTGCGCTTCTGCTTCTTCCATGACGCAGCGGAAATTCGCGACCTCGGTAACATTGAAGGCGCCGGCCGCGAAGTGATGTTCTTCTGCGACGGCTAAAAATTCCTGCATGTTCATTAACATGATAAATCCCTCCTGTTTCTGATCAAAACGTGATGTTGACTTCGGCGACTTCGCCGTCGTCAGCCTGCGTATAATCAATGCCGTAAGCTTCCTGACTCGGTGTTAAACGACGCTTGAGAACAAACAATGCGACGCCCATGATGATGCTGCCAATCGCTAAAGCCGCGACGAATCCCAACGGGTTAGTGAAAGTTGGAATAACGAACCAGCCGCCATGGGCAACCGGACTCTCGACGCCCCATACCATGCACAGACCACCCGCAATCGAACCGCCCAGAACACTGGACAGCACCACCCGCCACAGATCGTTCATCGCCAACGGAATAACGCATTCGGTAATCATACATACCCCCATCGGGAAGCAGGCCTTCAGATTTTCCTTTTCATCATTCGTATAAATCGGCTTGCGGAAAATCTTCGCTAATCCCCAGGCGATCAGCACGCCCATCGGCGGAATCATGCACGCGACCATGTGGCACGCCTTCGGCCCATAAATTCCATCCGCCAACATCGCTGTCGTATATAAGGAAACCGTCTTGTTGACCGGACCGCCGAAGTCGAACGCCGAACCGGCCGACATGACGAAGCCGTAGACAAACTTGGAACCGGTTGACAGATTCGCCAGAAACTGCGTCATCGCCTCCATGAAATACGCGATCGGCGTCCCCAGCACCGTAAACATCAGCACGCCGCAGATCAGCGAAGCGAAGAACGGAATGATCAGAATTGGCATCAGGCCCTTCATCGAATCCGGCAGATGAATATATTTTTTCATGGCGTTGACGACATATCCGACTAAAAACGCGCCGACCAATCCGCCTAAGAAGCCTGCCTTGATTTCCGCGCTCACCAAACCGACGACCAGCCCCGGCGCAATGCCCGGCTTATCCGCGATGGAATAGGATATCGCGGCGCAGATGACCGGAATGATCATCGTGGACATCCCCAGATTGCCGACCTTGTAGATGATGTATGCGAAACTGCCGACGGCGTCCTTGACATTCGGACCGCCGAGAATGACGCCCAACGCCTGGCACAGCCCGGCGCCGACGACGACCGGAACCATAAACGAAATCCCGGTCATGATGTGTTTCTTGATGATTTTCCAATTCATTAAACTCTCCCTCTTTTCTTTTTAAGCTGGTTTGTTTTCAGACAAGGCCGGACCACCGTGAAGTCCGTTACGCCAATCGCTTCATGATCCTGTGGGGGACAAGTGTTCTTGTCCCGGACTTTTCACGGCGATGATCCGCCGCCATAGATCTCAGCGATGGTTTTTCAACGTCGCTTCGATCTTCTTTAAAAAGCCTTCCGTGTTGCGCATGACGTCTTCCGTCCGGCAGCGCACGACCGGTTTGCCTTTAAAGCGTTCTTCCCCGGTAATCTTGACGTCAACCGCTAGCAGCACGACGTCGGCCTCTGCAATTTCCTGCGCCGTCAGCTCGTCTTCCGCGCCGATCGACCCCTGCGTTTCAATCCGGCAAGGATAGCCGCAGACTTTCGCCGCTTCGATAATTTTCTTCTTGGTGATGTAAGTGTGCGCGATCCCTGTTGGACAGGCTGTAATTCCGACGATCTTCATTCCGATTCCTCCTTTCTTAAAACAGTGACGATTTCCTCAACCGTCCGGGCGTGATGGAGCGTGTCGATCACGTCCTTATCCAATAACAGCTGGGCGACATGGGACAGAAGCATGATATGCTGCGACATATCCACATCGCGAATCGCAAACATAATAATGCAGCGAACCGGTTTGTCGTCAAACGTTTCCCAGCTGACGTCGGCACGGGTGCGTCCGATCGCAATGACGCTGCGGTTCACGACAGCGGAACGGCCATGAGGAATCGCGATCCCCTCGCCGATTCCCGTCACGCCTTCCGCTTCGCGGTGAACCAGCTCGTCGATGAACGGCTGTTCCTCCCGGATCGCGCCGTTTTCATAAAGCATGCGCGTCATCTGCGTGAACACTTCCTCCTTGGTTCTGGCTTCCAGTTCCAGATTGACGTTTTCTTCCATTAATACTTCTCTGATATCCAACATAAGAGTCCCTTTCTTTATCCGTTCAGCAAGCGCCGGACTTCCTCGATATCCTTGGGATCCAGCAGCGCGGATACCGTCACGCTCGGACAGGAAATTTCAAAATCAATACCGACGGTCGTTAAGATGAAATCCAGATCGGCTGCCTTTCGGTGCTTCAGCTGCCGCAGCGAGATCACATCGACGATCTCCAATTCCGGAAAGACGGTCGCTACCCGTTTCTTCAACAAATGTGAGGTGCCGATACCGGTCGAACATACTAACAGTACCCGCTGGCGCGGTGTCTTCGGCTCCAGCGCCAGCTGGAAATACAGGCAGAGATAACACAGCTCATCCTCAGAAATAAAATGTTTTGGATAATACTTTTGCTTAAGCTCCAGCACCGCGGTTTTCACCTGCGCGTACATCTGCGGAAATTCCGCGATCGTCTTCTCTTTTAACAGACAGACGATCCGGACGTTGTACTGAATTCGCGTGATCATCGAATTGATATGCAGAAGCAGGCTGTAAAACAGATTCGCGTCCTGTGAAAACTGAACCTGCGTTTCCGCTTCCATCCGCTGAATCAGTTCCTCGCAGAACGCAAGAACTTCCGGCTGGGAGCATTGCAGCGTCTGACCGATCACTTCCCGCTGCGGCAGCTCACCGACCCCGCAGCCCATAAAATGGGTGTAAATATATAACAGCTCGTTAGGGGGAAACGTAATCTGTACTGCTTGCGAGAAATTCTGGATGCATGCGGCAATCTTTTCATAAATCAGCGGATTGATCAGCTTCGGATTCATCACGCCGCCGGGATTGATGTAGCGCCGGCGGCGCATCCGTTCCATCGCGATCAGGATGTGCGTAACAATATTGATATAGTAAATATCGCCGAGAATCACACCGATCGCTTCCTCGATCTCACCCACGCACTGTTCTACCTGACGCAGCGATTGAGCGCCGTAGATTCCGCTCAGCACCATCCGGTTTTCCTCGTTCAGGCGTGTTGGCAGTCCGCTTGGCGGCAGCAGTTGGAAATGGCGGCTTTGGTTCAGCACCTCCGTAACTTCATTGCGGATCGTCAACTCGCCTCCGGTGATGTACGTTCCCTCGCGCGTGCGGTTCAGCGTCAGTCCGGCTTCGCGGATCCGCTGCTCAATGGCGGCCAGATCGTTCACAATCGAACTGCTTCCGACATAATACGCTTCCGAAAGGCTGCGGATTGTCGTGGGCTGAGGCGCGTTGAGAAGCAAACCCAGATAAATCCGGCGTCGCCGGTCTTCCACGGAATCTCCCGAGCTCAGCCGATCCCCGCCGTAAATCCAGCGGTTCAGTCGGCCGCGATCCGCATTGCCGCAGTCCAGCACAATTCCCTGACTGCTGCGTAAGAGCGTATATCCCAGCGACAACCCCAGAATTTCAATGCGCTTGAAATCCCGTTGGATCGTTTTGATCGAACACCCAAAGCGCCGGGCCAGTTCCGGATTCCGCAGCGGTTCCGTCTGCCCCGCCAACAATCTCAAAATCTGAATTTGGCGTTCATTGAGATCTTCCATAGGCATTTCCTTTCTTCGGTTTCATCATAATCAAAGTCCAAACAAGAAACCATACCAAAACATGTCGCGGTTTCCCGGACAATTTTGGTGCTTCTTCGACGTTAAACTTCATCATGACACGGAAACTGCCGTGAAAAAAGTGGTAATTTTTTTCCATAACCAGAAACGTCCTTCGTGTTTATGCACTCTTTCAAAAGCGAAATTCAAACAAAAAAAAGGTTCCCCACTTCACAGGGAAACCTTGCTTCTTTTTATCTTTACCCTTTTGGATGCCGCTATTTGAAGCTGTACCTTACGCCGCTTTCGCTTCCTGAACCTGAATCGTATATTCCGGATTGGCCGTTGTCAACAGCTGGCTGATCACCTCGCCTGCTTTTTTTCGCGCTTCCTCAAGCAGACCGCCGTCAATCACCTTGTCTTCCATGACGATTTTCTGCTGCTTCGAGAATGCGGCGTAATCCGAAATACTGATCGGATTGAAGAGATTGTTGGATTCATCGTAGACCTCAATGCTCGCCTCGTCGACCTCATGGCTTAAAATCTGAGCCGGCGGCAGTGTGATCGTGATTGTCTTGTCCACAACTTCGATCTGAACGTCGTCCAGCCGCACCCCGGCTGTAATTTTACCGTCATACGCCAAAATAAAGCTGGCTTTGGTCAGCGGAATCGTCCAGCCGTTGAGATCAGCGTTTTTTTCAAATTTGCCCATATTCGTGTAATGATATTCCACCGTTGTCAGCTGACTGACGGAACGCAGCTGCTGAAACAAGGTGTCGCTGGTCACCGTCGTCTTGCCGGAATGACTGCGCTGCGCCAGCAGGACGCCGCCTAAGAAGCAAACTGCCCCCAGAATCAAAGCGACGATGGTGATGCTGATCATCTTGCGGATGATCGACTGATTTTGTTTTTTACTCATGAACCTGCCTCCAGCCCGGAATCGACAACCTGCGTCGAACTCTGTCGGTTTCTGTCGCTTTCATTATACCACGTCCGCTTTCCTCACGCTGACGCTTTTGCGTTTGACCAAAGAAAAAACGGGCGTTTCCTGAACCCGCGGCCCCGTTTTGCACAAGGGCGCGTCGTTTTCGGAAATTCCCGTTTTTGAGAAATCAGTTTAGTCGTTGAACAGATCGTAAACGGCGCTGACCGGATTCTTCAGCTGGATCGCTTCGATCGTCTTCGCCAGCATGTAGCCGACGGACAGCAGCGTGATCTTATCCGTGCCGTTCTTCTTTTCTTCGCTTAACGGAATCGTGTTGGTGATGACCATTTCCTTAATGTAGGAATTCTGAATCCGTTCGATCGCCGGTCCGCTTAACAAACCGTGCGTGCAGGCGAAGTAAATTTCCTTCGCGCCTTTTTCCTTCAGGATGTTGACGCCGGCAATCAGCGTGCCGCAGGTATCCGCCATATCGTCGACGATGATCGCGGTCTTGCCTTCAACCTCGCCGATCACGTTCATCGCTTCCGCGACATTCGGTTTCGGCCGACGCTTGTCAATAATTGCCATCGGCGCGTTCAGGCAGTCGGCCAGACGGCGCGCCCGAGTGGTTCCGCCATGGTCCGGCGAAACGACGACGACATTCTCCAGATTCTTGGAACGGAAATACTGGCCGATCATCGAAACGGCGCTCAGATCGTCGATTGGAATATTGAAGAAGCCCTGAATCTGGGTCGCATGCAGGTCAATCGTCACGACGCGGTTCGCCCCAGCAGTCTGAAGCAGATCCGCAACCAGCTTCGCGGTGATCGGCTGGCGCGCACGCGCTTTGCGGTCCTGGCGCGCATACCCGTAATACGGCATGATGACGGTGATTTCCCCTGAGCTGGCGCGCTTGCAGGCGTCGATCGCGATCAGCACTTCCATCAGACGGTCGGAAACCGGCGAACATGTCGACTGGACGATATAAACGGAACGGCCGCGAACTGTTTCCTCCGGCTCCACCATAATTTCTCCATCGGCAAAATGCTTAACAGAAATCTTTCCCATTGGTAAGCCCAGGTATTCTACGATTTCCTGAGCCAGTTCAACACTGCTGGACAGTGCGAAGACAATTGCATTCTCGATCATGTTTTCTCCTTTTATTTTTTCTCTTTGTTTTTGTAGATAAGACCATAACCCGGCTTGTTTTCCTGGCGTACGCGACCGATGGCCATATCCCCATCCGGCACATCCTGAGTCGCAGTCGATCCCGCAGCGACGACGGCATTTTCGCCGACCGTCACCGGCGCGATCAAATTGACGTTGCTGCCAATGAAGGCTCCGTCCTTGACAACTGTGTGGAACTTGTTTTTCCCGTCGTAGTTGACGGTGATGACGCCGCAGCCAATGTTGACTTTCGATCCGATCTCGCTGTCGCCCAGATACGTCAGATGCGCACAGCGGCTGTCGAAGCCGAACTTGGTGTTTTTGAATTCGACGAAATTGCCAATCCGGTTCTTACTGTCAACCTCGCAGTTCATCCGCAGATGAGCGTAAGGACCAATTTTAACTTCGTCATGAACGATGCTGTCGGTAATGCGCGAGCTGTCGACCGTGCAGTTCTTTCCGATCACGGCGTTAACCAGAAACGACTGCGGAAGGATTGTCGTCCCGTCGTTGATCACAGTGTTACCTTCCAGATAGACGTTCGGATACAATGTGACGTCTTTGCCCAAGACGACGTCCGGTCCGATATACGTGCTGTCCGGATTGATCAGCGTGACGCCTTCCTCCATCCAATGCTCGTTGATCCGCTTCTGCATCCAGCGGGTTGCCTGCGCCAGCTCTTTTTTGTCATTGACGCCGCTGGCTTCAAAGCTGTCTTCCACAATCTTGGCCTTCACGCCTAACCCATGGCGGTTGAAAATTTCAACTAAATCCGTAATGTAATACTCCTGCTGCGCGTTGTCATTACGGATTTCTTTGAGATGCTCAAACAAAGCCTGATTGTCGAAGCAATAGATGCCGGTGTTGATTTCCGTGATTTTCCGCTGTTCCTCTGTGCAGTCTTTGAATTCCACGATCTTCTCAATCATGCCTTCAGCGTTGCGGATAATCCGGCCGTACTGTTTCGGATCGTCCAGCACTGCCGTTAACACGACCATGCCGCACTGATCCAGGGCGTCCAGCATCCCCTGATAGGTTGCGCTTTGAATGCAGGGACAATCCCCATTGACGACTAAGGTTTTTCCTTCTGCCTGGCTTAGAATCGGCGCCGCCTGCATGACCGCGTGGCCGGTTCCCAACTGAGGGGATTGAAGCACAAACTCACACTGCCCGCTCATTGCAGCTTCCACCTGTTCGTGGCCAAAACCGACAACAGTTACAATCTTGTCGACCTGAATTTTTTTCAGATTGTCAAGGATATGCCCCAGCATCGGTTTCTGGCAGACCGGATGCATCACCTTCGGCAGCTCGGAGTGCATACGCGTCCCCTTGCCCGCCGCCATAATAATTGCAGATTTCATTATCCATCGTCCTCCATAGTCTATTTTACTCAAACTCGCCCTTTAAAAAAAGCCTAAAGTGATGTTTTTTCCCTGGATTTCCTGTTTTTTACAGTTATTCCCGGCCTGTTTCCTTAATTCCTGTCCCGGGTTTCTGAATGAAGGGGCTTACATTCCGTTTTCATGTTCTCTTCCGGCTGACTGGATACCTGAAAATCGTTCAGGTCAATCCTTCAAAAATAAAAGAACACAGTGTTCGTCACTGCATTCTTCAGGGGTATAATCAGAATCTCCATCCTTTATCTCAAACGGATTTAATTTTAACATTACACGTACGTTTCCCGGATTCCGCCTGTGACAGGAATTCATATCCATCCTTCCGGATTGGCTTCCTGTCAAGACGAAATCAAATGTTTTTAATTTGTCATTTTCCTGTTCTTTTTCGATCTATTTGATGATTGCCGCTTCATTTCTGCCGTTCTTTCTCTTTGATGGAAGATTCATATTCACTGCAAGGACCTCAGCTTCATTCCTGTTTATTTCCTTTTTCCAACCTCTGCGATCAATCCCAGTTTTGCAGTAAGCAATCATTCTTTTCTTCTGAATTTACCTGTCATAACGCTTATAGGGAAACTCTTCCTGCGGCCGCAGTTCCGTCTTGCGGATAAACGCCGCTTTCTTCCGCATCGCCGCCGCTCCTTTTTCCAACAGCTCCGGATCGCGTGTTAACGCGAACACCGTCGATCCGCTGCCCGACATCAGCGCCCCGTCGAAGCCCAGCGCCAACAGCTCCTGCTTGATCGTCGCGATCTGCGGCACCAGCTTAAACGCGCTCTGTTCCAGCGTGTTGCCCAGAGATTGAAGCACACCGTCATAGTCGTTGCCGATCAACGCTTCGCGCATCCTGCGGCAGTCAGGATGTTCGGCACAGCTGAAATCGAGCGTTTCAAAGGCCACCTTCGTGGACACACCCTTATATGGCTTCACTAACAAGAGATAAAACGGCGTATGCACGCGGAAATGTTCCAGATTCTCGCCGATGCCCGTCACAAACGCCGGGCGGCTGCGCAGGCAGAACGGCACGTCCGCTCCAACCTTCTTGGCGATTTCGACCATCTTCTCATTATCCATTCCCAGCTGAAGCATCTTGTTCAGCGCCCGGATCGCCGCCGCACCATCCGTGCTGCCCCCGGCCATGCCGGCCTGCGTCGGAATGTGCTTCTGCAGCGTGATCTCAAAGTTCTCCTTGAAACCATATTCCTCACGAAGCAGCTCGATCGCTTTCACAATCGTATTCCGCCGGTCTAACGGAAGATAGGGCACATTGCTTTGTAAACGCAGCTCGTCGCTGAATTCAAAGTTCAGCGTATCGTAGAGATTCACTGGGGCCATGATCATTTCCAGTTCATGATACCCATCCTCTCGCCGGCGCACGACGTCCAGGCAGAGGTTAATTTTCGCGTAAGCTCTTTGTTTCATACGTCACCTCATACAGATCGAGAAATTGATCCAGCGTCATCGTTTCCGCCCGCAGCGAAGGTTGTAAGCCAGCTTCCTTCAACAGTCGGGCAGCTTCATCCTTATCCTGCAGATATTCGCGGAAGTTGTTGTAAAGCGTCTTGCGGCGCTGTTTGAAGCACCCTTTGACCAGCGCGAAGAACTGTGCTTCATCCCGTGCTGCACGCTGGGGCAGTTTGCGGGTAAACTGCACGACGGCCGAGTCCACCGCCGGGCGGGGATTGAAAATCGTCTTGGGAATCTTCATCACTGTCTGAACCTGATACTGATACTGCACGATCACGCTCAGTGCATTGTAATCCTTCGTCGAAACCGCGGCGGTGAAGCGGTCGGCGACTTCCTTCTGCATCATCACGGTGATCACCGGGATATCCGCCTTACTTTCAAAGATTTTAAATAAGATGGGAGTCGTAATATAATACGGTAAATTGGCGCAGACCAGAACCTGATCCGACTGCGTTTTCAGCTTCGCCACCGTCGCATTCAGGTCTGCTTCCAGAAAGTCCTGATGTTTGACCTCAACGTTCGGGTAATCGGAAAGCGTATCGGCCAGCACCTCGATCAGGCGGTCGTCGATCTCAAACGCCAGCACCTGTCCGGCCACTCTCGCTAACTGTTCCGTCAGAGCGCCGATCCCCGGACCAATCTCGATCACGGCGCTGCGCGCATCCGCCTGGGATAACCGCGCGATCTTTTCCACGATTCCCGGTTCGATAATAAAGTTCTGACCAAAATTCTTTTTTGCGTACAGGTCATATTTCGCTAAGATTTCATTCGTTCTGGCCATTGTAGCAATGGGCTTATTCACCGGCGTCCCTCCGTTCTTCCAACATCGCTTTTGTGATTTTCAGCATATTCAGACGCTTCCACAACGTCTTGGCATTGGCTTCACCGACATGCCATCGGTTTCCAACTTCCCTGCGCCGCAGAGCGCTGTCCGGCAGGCCGGTTAATCCCAGCTCTACAAACTCCGACCAGCTCAGCGTATTTTCCCCATCCGCTTCATAAGTCAGGCAATGCTCCAAAGCGGCCAGAATTTCCTGTTTCCCGGCATGTTCCACACCGACCTTCCGTTTTCCGCGCACGATTTCCCACGCCTTACCCGAGGGCAGAAAAGCATTCTTGCAGCCGGGAACCGCATTGTTGATGCGCTGGCGAATCTGATCGCCCGGGGTATCCGGATCGGTAAAGATGATCACGCCGCGGGTCGTTGCCCACTGGCGGATCTGTTCCAGCGTCGCTTCACTCAGACCGGTGCCGCTGGTTTCCAGCGTGTCCACATCCAGCCAGCGTTTTAAATTAGCCGTATCTTTTTTTCCTTCAACGACGATAATTTCCTTGATCTTCATATCTGTTCCTCATTCCGATCTTTATTTTATCATAGTCTGGGATAACCACCAAATCAAGAATCAAAAGTCATTCCGTTTTTCCCAGATGATAAAGAAATACCCGCTATTTATTTGATATTTCTCAGTTTTAAGTTCAAATTCTTGCGTCATCAAAAAAACCGCCTGAACTATCGGCGGTTTTAAAGTATGATTATTTATTAATCAAATGTCTACGGATGATTCTTCTTATATTGCGTTGGCGAAACACCAATTAATCGTGTAAAGACTTGGAAGAAATATTTATAATCATTAAACCCAACTTGCTCGGCAACCTCATAAATTTTATCTTTTCCTTCAAGAATCCGCAAACAAGCTTGAGCGATGCGATAATGAATGAGGTAGCGATGCAATGTCAGACCGGTTTCCTGACGGAATAACCGATTAAGATAATCAGCAGAGACACCCATGCGTTCTGCTACTTCCTCATCCCGCAGACGCGATGCAAAATGATCCTGAATCCATTGAGCAGCTCGACAAACATAATCTGAACACCCCTCTGGAATCGTCATCAGTTCAAGTACAGACTGAGGCAGCGAAGCTCCTGTTTCCGTCTGTTTTTTATGGATCCGATCTATCAGTTTGATCAGAACGCTCTCCAGTTCTTTCCTGTTGAATGGCTTTAAAAGATATTCTGCAACCTGTAACGAAATCGCCTCCTGCGCATAACTGAATTCTCCATATCCTGTTAAAATCACAGCTTCATATTGTTCTTGTTCTTTTGATAAACGCAACATTTCCAATCCATCCATCACCGGCATCTTTAAATCTGTAAAAACAATGTCAGGATGATACTGATAAATCTTTTCCAATCCCTCTTTTCCATTCCGTGCCTCGGCGCATATCTGACAACCTAAACGGGAAAAATCCAAAGATTGACGAAAACCCTGACGCAAAATAATTTCATCCTCTACGATTAAAATTTTAATCATCCTTTTTTCCTCCCACTGCACGCATGGTCATTGTTATCGTTGTTCCTTCATGCAGCCGACTGTCGACCTGTACTCCGCAGCCGTTTCCAAAATGCAGTCGAATTCGTTTGTGACTGTTCATAATTCCGATATGTCGGTAATCCTCATGCAGCGAATCAAGATTTTCACGAATTCGCATAAGCTGGGCAGCGTCCATGCCTTCGCCATTATCTTTAACGATGACTTGTAATTTTTCCGCTTTTTGTACGATCTGAATATCCAGATGAAATGGTCTATCCTGAACAAATCCATGGGACAAGCTGTTTTCAATCATGGGCTGGATCACCATCTTTGGAATCCTCAGATTCGAGTGGATTGGAGCTTGAATTGTATAAAGGAACGAATCGCCAAGACGGATTTTCTGCAGCTGCAGATAGTCCTCAATATAGGCAAGGTCCTGATCCAGATCAACCATAGAATCCTCGGAGGCATCAAGCGAGTAGCGTAGTAATTTCGATAATCTGACAATCATATCTTCCGCTTTATCCTGATCAAACATAATCATATATTTAATCGTATCAAGCGTATTGAAAATAAAGTGAGGATTAAATTGAGATTGCAGCTGTCTGATTTGTGCAATCCGCGTCTGCTTCTGCAATTCATCATTTTGATCAATCAACTGCTTAACCTCATCAAGAATGCGATTATACTGTTGAGCGATCGGACGCATTTCATTTTCCTCTACCGGCAGATATTCCAGTTTGCCACTTTGCGCGTAATTTTGCAAAGAAAGGAAGAGGTTATCAACACTCCTCAGACTCGTCCGCGCCGTCATCCGACTGATCTTATTGATGAATATCGCACATAACGCAAATACCAGTAAGTATACAATTAATTCCATCCGCATTAAAGCATAAACGGATTCCAGCGGTTTAAGGATGCAGAGCGATAACCCAAACAGAGGAAGCTCAATCTGTTGTTTAAGCATTGTCTGTCCCTGTATTTGCACCAACTTCCAGAAGAGTGGTTTTTCATCCAATCGCTGATAGGGGATGAATTTCTGATCTTCGCTGAGCAGGACACGCTTGCTTCGATTAATTAAGACAAAATCGGAACTGACACGACTTAAAATTGAACTCAGCTGCCTCTGTGTGAAGTGATAAAACAGATATCCCAAAGTTTGTTCATCATCCCTGATACTGCAAGCCAGTGTAAAAACAATCGGATCCGTCGTCATCATTCCGGAATTCGTTGTACTTCCAATAATCCCTGAATGTTCATCAATTTCATAGTGCAGGACGGGATTTCCCCGATTATCCGGGATCGGTGATTTGTGAGTCGCAAGCACTTGCCCATCCCGACTTTCCAGATCAAAATAGGCCTCAAGCGGAAGACGGTTACGCAGAGAATATAAAATCTGATATACTTCGATAGCATCTTTTCCTTCTTTTAAAAAAGATCGGATATGGGGTTCCTTGCGGATGTCTTCCATTCCCTGACGGTAAGCCTGAAAATTCTCTGTAAGTTGTTCTGAAGCCTGTCTGGCTTCGTCAGCTGTCTGATTTGTCATCAGAAAAATCAACAGAAAAGGAGTGAAAACCAACAGGCAGAATCCCGATATTGCCACCGGGATCAAAATGGATCTAACCAGCTTCTGTTGAATCACTTTATGATAAGGAAAGCAGATTTCTTCCATACAGCTCCTCCTTACTATGTTTTCATTATATCAAATCATTTACAGTTCAATCTCACGCTTACCGGTAATTTTAAACACCAGCAGTAAAACAACAATAGTGGAAGAAATCAAAATTGTAGAAAGCGCGCTGGCAACACCGTAATTACCACGAATAACTTCCGTATAAATCGCAATGGTCATCGTTTTTGTTCCGCCTACATATAACATAATTGATGCACTCAGCTCACTGATGATGGATACCCAGCTCATCAGCGCACCAGACATAACACCGGAGAACATCATGGGCAGCGTAACCTTGATAAAAGTTTCAAATCGGTTGGCACCTAAACTTTGCGAAGCTTCTTCAACATTCAAATTAATCTGATGAAGAATCGCACTGCTGGAACGGATTGTATAAGGCAGTCGCCGAATGACGTAGGCTGCGATAATAATCATTGCGGATCCGCTGAGTAAAAAAGGTTTTTTGTTAAAGGCCAGAAGCAAGGCAATGCCCATAACAGAACCCGGTATAATATACGGGAACATTGTAATTGTATCCAATACTTTTGTCAGTTTGCTTTTGCGGCGTACGGAAGTATAGGCAATCAGCACACCCATAATCACAATCAGAATGATCGCGGCTGTAGAGAATACATAAGTATTGCGGATCGCATTTCCCATCGACGAGAATGCTTTACGGTAACTGTTGAACGAATATCCTTCCACGAATAACATGCCGTTGGTATTCTGGAAAGAATTGACCAATACAACAAAGATCGGAAGGACTGCCAGAAAAGCACATAAGTAGGCAAACAAATGTGACAGGACATTCTTTATTCCACGAGCAGGGCGAGGCTCAATCGGACGCAGCGCCGACATCTCTATTGTCTTTCGGTTGGAAATATACTGTTGGAGCAGGAAAATGATTGTCGTAAAAATAACGATAATCACGCTGATTGCGGCCGCAAATGCTTTATCCCTTCCCATTTCGCCAACAAACGAATTATAGATTAAAACCGGCAGTGTACGATAACCTTCTCCAATCAGCATCGGTGTTCCGAAATCCGCCAGCACCCGCATAAACACAAGTAAGCCTGATGCCAGCATCGTCGGCAAAATCAGCGGAATAACAATCTGAAATATTTTCCGGATCCCAACACATCCCAGACTTTCAGCGGCTTCATTTAAGGAATTATCCATATTTTTTAAAGCCCCCGTTACATACAAATAAACCAGCGGAATCATTTTGATCGTAAATACCAGCAGGATTCCTGAAAAACCATAAATACCCGGCAGCGTCACATGAAAGAATTGATTGAATACCTTTGTTACAACTCCGGCCCGCCCCAGCAAGACGATCCAGGCATAGGCGCCAATGAAAGGAGGGGACAGGACAGAGATGATCATTGCGATATCCAGCGCGCCTTTAAATCGAATCTTGACCGTGCGTGTAATGTAAGCCAGTGCCGAACCAAAGATCACTGTTAACAGGGTTACGGTCGTTGTAACCTTGGCACTGTTGATTATTGTATTTGTATAGTAACTTTTTGAAAAAAACTTTTGGAATGCTGCCAATGAAAAAACACCCGTATCAAAGTCATAAATGCTGCCAATAAAAATACGGGAAATTGGATAAATGAAGAAAAACGCAAAATAGGCGAAGCAAAGTAATGTGATCAGCGTCCAGCCGTCAATTTTCCATTTCCGGGTGCGCATATTCTACACCGCTTCTTTCATTAAGGAAAGTTCAGTTTCCTGATCAAAGATATTGACATGGTGAGGATCAAACGCAAGCCGGACATCTTCGCCAATTTCGTGGATCTTCTCACGCGCATCTTTCGATACCTCTATCACCTGTTGGTTGGGTAATTGGATATCGTATTTCATTGTCGTCCCTAAAAATGTCCGATCCATTATCGTCCCTTTAACTCCGCTATTACTGAAATCCATTTCATTAGGGCGCACACAAACTCGAACGGATTGCGCTTCTTTGCAGGCATCAATCAGACGATTAGTCGCAAGAATTTCGCCATCTTCCAACATTACCTGTTTTTCATTCTGCCGTATCACGATTTTTCCATTCAATAAATTACTTTGTCCGATAAACGTCGCGACGAATAAATTCTTCGGATGGGCATAAATTTCTACAGGTGTGCCAATTTGCTGGATAACGCCGTGCTTCATGACCGCAATGCGATCTGACATGGACAAAGCTTCTTCTTGATCATGTGTAACATAAATCGTCGTAATTTTATATTGATGTTGAATTTCCTTGATTGCTGAGCGCATCTCAATCCGCAGCTTGGCGTCCAGATTGGACAGTGGTTCGTCCATTAACAGGACATCCGGTTGGATGACAATCGCTCTTGCCAGCGCAATTCGTTGCTGCTGACCGCCAGACATATTCGAAGGCATCCGGTCTTTCAAATCCGAAATTTGCACGACGTTTAACATCTCGTCCACCCTTCGGGACAGCTCTGGTTCTTTCACTTTTCTTTGTTTTAAGCCATATCCTACATTCTTCCCCGCGCTCATGTGCGGAAAGATTGCATAGTTCTGGAAAACCATCCCAATATTGCGCGTATGCGGTGGGAGATCGTTAATTCGCTTATCATTAAAGTAAAAATCTCCGCCTTCAATAGTATTAAACCCGGCGATCATCCGGAGCAAGGTTGTTTTGCCGCAGCCGCTGGATCCCAGCAGTGTAAAAAATTCGCCTTCTTTGACATGCAGGCAGAGGTCAGGAATGATTGTTTTATCGCCGAAACGTTTTACAGCATGTTCGATATTTATAGCTACACTCATCGTTGTTCTCCTTATTTAAAATAAGGAATTGAACTCCCATTCGATTCCTTATTTCCCATCGGTAATGATTCAAGGTCTTGATTATTCAAAAATAGAAGTATATAAATCAGTATATCGTTCAACAATTTTTTCTTTTGCTTCAGAAGACCACTGACTGGTAATTTTAATTGTTTTTACTTTCGTGATATCCTGCTTGTAATCTGCAAGTTTCACACCTGGACGAACCGCATTGGCCCCTGTAACTTCTGTCCCCATTAATGACTGACCATATTCACTGGACATAAAATCAACAAACAGCTTGGCATTTTCCATGTTCTTTGCGCCTTTGATTACTGCGACGCAGCTCATTTTAGGAACAACGCCTTCTTCCATATAAACAACACCGATATTGTCAATTCCCTGCGATAAATAGGTCTGTGCCGGTGTATCCCAGGTTAATCCTACAGCGTATTCGCCAGAGACTACACCTTTATGAATGGTTCCGGAACTATCAATAATTTTTCCATCCAGCTGAGTTAAAAATTGTTCAACATAATCCCAGCCTTCCTGTGATTCTACCAATTCATCATTAGTCGAGCCTTTTCCCATCGCAAGAAGCATGTTTTCCAGATGATTGTAAGCAGAAGATGAGTTTGCGGAATTCCCCATGGCAATCTTACCTTTGAGCTCCGGATTCAACAGATCGGCATAGCCTTTGATTTCAAAGCTGACCAGATTCTTATTATAAAGAATAACTGGAACATTGTAGTCAACAATCGTAGCATAACCGGTTGCATTCTTGAAATCGCCCATATCCTTGTCATTTTCAGAAATATATTCTTCAAAATAACTGGTATCGCTGACGACGTAATATTCGCCAAGCCATGTCACATCGGCATAGGGATTATCTTTTTCCGCCTGAATACGGGAATAGATTTCGCCTGAACTCGCTGTCACCGTTTCTACTTCAATTCCATATTTCTCTTCGAAAGCTGGAATCATGACATCCAGATTATCCTGAGCAGTTGGTGTGTATAAAACCAGTTTATTACTTTTGGTTTCACCGGTGTTTGGATTATCAGTCTTGGGAGTAGAACTACATCCGCCTAATACAAGTAGAGCACATAGAATCGCAATCAGTTTTTTCATATTTCCTCCTTTACGTTCCTTTGACTTCATTTTATGTGAAATGTAAGCGCTTTACCATGTGGAAAAACAGTCATTTTATCCTAAAATTCCGACTTTCACCTTGAATTCTCTCTCAATCTCCGTCAAACCTGATCTGAAAATCTCCGATCAGAAAAACCGTAAAACTGTTTCCTTATTCGTGATGTTCCAAAAAGAGGAAAATAGATGCTGAACAAACAAAAGAAGTTTCCCGGGATTTTTGATCCGCAGAAAACTTCTTCACTTTAAAAACTTCGGCAAAACTAAAGCGCTCCCCGTCTGGCCTGAATTCCAAGCCATCTTCCAATCAGAATCAGACTGATAAGCAACAAGCCTGTCCAGAACCAGCCCGAATGCAAAAATAACAAGGCTCCCGCCGACGCTCCTGCCGCACCGAGGTTGACCGCAAAGAATCCGAAGAAATAACAGATCGATCCCTTATCCAGGTCATATCCAGACCCAAACGTCAAACTATACGCGACAAACGCCAGTGTGGCGCAAAGCGAAATCCAAACAGCCTTCCAGGTCAGCGGCAGAGCCAGGCTGCCGAAGGGAATGAACAGCTGCGTTCCCAGGATGATCAGATCCATAATCCACAGACTTCCAAGCACGAAGCCCTGCGCGATCAGCTGACCTGCCAGCCGTTTTTTCCGCGAGGCCGGGATCAGGTTCAACGCATAACCTCCGCTTTGAAACTTTTTCGTCAGCTGCCAGCTGGCCGCAAAGTCGCCGACAAAGAACACCAGATAGACATAGCTTCCGTTCAGAAAGATCAGGAAGAGCAAGGCCACCAAGAGTTGAAGACCCTGATCCCGGGTGCGCCGGCGTTGATTTTTGCCATGCAGCCTGATTTCCGCCAAATCCAGAATCCCGCGCAGTGGTTCAGAAATACCCGGAAATTCCAGCTTGTCGAAGGAATCCTGCTTCTCTTTTCCCATCAATTCGATGCGGGTTAATCCGATTGTCAGAGCCAGCACGACCGCCGCAGCCAGGATTAACGATAAAGACAACGCTTTATTACTGATTTCCAGCGCACCGATGACAACGATTAAAATAAGCGCATTGTAAATCATCGCGGTTTTCCAGGTACTGAGCGCTTGTTTTTCTTTCTCCCAACGCAGGACAATCCAGCCATACATCGCCCAGAAAACAACGGCGATCCACGCCAAGACACCGGTCAATCCCGGACGGCGCATATTCATCACCAGACCGCAGCCGCCGACTAAGCCGATCCAGGTCATCGTTACTGTAACAAGCAGAATGATCTTGCGATCCCGGTTGGAAAGCGGCAGCGTCTCCAGCATCCTTCCGCTGGCTTCCTCCTCGCCATCACGCCAGTCCAGCATTTTATTGGTAAAAATGATCGCGCCGAACAACAACGGAAACAGGGCAAGCGCAACACTCCCCGAAGTCAGAATCAGGGAGAAGATGACCATCCCCAACAGACCGCCGTTGCATTGAAACCAATACCCCCTTGCCAGATGCAGCCGATCAGAATTCTTCATACGTCAGATCCTGCGCCAACATGATTTCTTCCAGTGTCGCGGGGGTAAAGACTACCGGAAGATGCCGCAGCTGCGCCGCCTGGGTACACATGCCTTCCCAGCCGGTCTCCGTCGGTTTCGGTTTCAGCACAAAATCCTTCATTTCCTTCGGCATTTTTCCTTCGCAGCGGAAATGCTGCCAATTCTCCATCAAAATTTCCCTGGACGCGGAGAACTTCACATGGCCGTTTTCCAGACAGGTCACATAGTCCGCGATTTTATCCAGATCCGCTGTATTGTGCGTGGAAAATAATAACGAATGATCCTCCTGCTGCATGAACTCATATAACAGATCCAGCACTTCCCGCCGCGACACCGGATCAAGATTCGCCGTCGGCTCATCCAGAATCATCAGCTTGGGATGATGCGATAAAGCGAAGATAATCGAAAGCTTCACTTTCATCCCCGCTGAGAATTCGCCGAACGGTTTGCCTAACGGCAAGCGGAACCGGTTGAGCAGCGTATGATACAGAACTTCGTCAAACTGATCGTAAAACGGTCCGATCCGGCGCATCAGCTTCATCGCATGGTAGGAATCCGGAAATACAAACCGGTCGCTGACTACGCCCAGCTGATTTTTAATCTGCCGCTCGTTCTGATCCATCCGCATCCCCAGCAGCGCGCAATGCTGAGCACGTGCGGGCGTACTGTCCAGCAACGCTTCAATCAGCGTCGTTTTTCCCGCTCCATTGCGGCCGATCAAGCCCATGACATAACCGCATGGCAAGTCAAAATGATCAATGAAAAGATCAAAGTCCGGATAATGCACCCGCAGATTCTCTGCGGAAATCGCGTTTTCAGTCATAACTTCTCCCTCTTTTCCTGAATGACAGTTTTTTGTGCCTGATCAAACAAGGTCTGGATCTGCGGCAGCGTAAGTCCCAGCTTCAATCCCTTATCCAGTGTCGCCTGGAATTCTTCGATCAGCTGTGCTCCCGCCTGTTCCTGTACCCGTTGAACATCCAGCGGACAAACGAAACAGCCCTTGCCCTGACGTGTCTCAATCATCCCCGCTTGTTCCAAATCATCATACGCCCGCTTTACGGTGATGATCGCCACCTGCAGCTGTTTCGCCAGCTGGCGGATCGAAGGCAGCTGATCCTGCGGACGCAGCTGTCCCTGACAAATTGCCGATCGAATCGCGTTTTCGATCTGCAGATAATTCGGATCATTTGAGCTGGAATTCAGAAATATGCGCATCGTTCTTCCTCCACTGTTATTATAGAATAGACACAGTTGATTTGCAATAGACACCCCAGAATATCGGCTTGAAAATTCAACGGTATTCCCCCTGATGCAAATCTTTCTTCTGTATTCAACTTAATTCCTTTTAACAAAATTCCTTAAAATTCCCATTGCTTCATACAAAAGTATAAAATAAGGATAATGAAGAAGGAAAATAAAAATCGCTTTGCAAAAAATAAAAAAGACATCCTGCCCCGCAGAATGCCCTCGTTCTCTTATGCCTGGTTTGATTTTATTTAGCCGCGCCCGCGCCTGCCTTCAACGCTCTCAGTTGAAGCGGCAGCCGTTGGCCCGTTTGCGGCCGAAGTCCACGATCGAAACTTTGACGTTGGAGCGTTTCCCGTTGCGCACGCTTGGATAATATTCTGATCCGGTGAACAGGTCGATCGTCGATCCCTGCACCGCGCCGCCCCGGTCGGCCACCACTGCCAGGAAAGGTTCTCCCGGCGTCAGCCCCTGACCGTTGAACTTGTGATCGCTGATTTCCACTAACGTGCATAACGGCAGCGTTGAGGATGCGGCGATCAGATAATAGCCGTCGTAAGTAATCCCGTCTTTCCATGTACCGTCAGACTGACGCACCCCGGTCGTGCTGATCGCGATGCCGGCCGGCGTTCCCCCGCCGCACCCGACGCAATCCGCCCCATAGGAAGTCACGCGGCTGGAATAGAAATACGCTTCCTCCTTGACCTCGGAGCCATAGCTCATAACGATCGGCCGAGCTTCGATGACTTCTGTGGAATAGGGTACCAGGACACGCGACAACAAGTTGCCCTCCTGGTCGTAGGTCATTTCATAGGTATCGTTTTGAACCTTCGGACTTCCGTCGTCCGTTTTGGAGATCATCCAGGAAACGCCGTTTTCCGGAATTTCCTCGGGATGGACAAATACGGTATCCTGCGCTTCCAGAAACGTCGTGATCGTCTCCTGCGCTGTCCGGTACGGAAGCGGTTCTTCGCTCGCGGCTCGCGAATAACTAAAGGTCTGCAGGATCAGTGGTGTCTTGACTTCTTCCGGGATCATGATCAATGCGGTCATGCCCAGACCCAAGCATACTAAAATTCCAAAAAGCACTGCTTTTTTCATTTTATTTTCCTCCTTTCACCAGAGATCGTAGACTCTTCTCTTATTTCAGAGTTCGTCTTGCGGGTGGAATAAAGCTTGATAGTTATCCCAAAGACTCTGTTTCAACGTTTCTTCCTCCATTCCGCGCAATTCCAGAATGGTTTTCGCGGTCAGCGGAAGATACATCGGCTCGTTCCGTTTTCCCCGATAAGGAACGGGCGTCAGATAAGGACAATCGGTTTCAATCTGCAAATGTGCCAGATCCACGTCCGCCGCCACCTCTTTCGGGGTCTTGGCGTTTTTGAACGTGACCGGTCCGCCCAGACCGATCATGTAGCCGAGCTTGACAAATTCCCTGGCCATTTCCCGGCTGGAGCTGAAGCAATGGATGATCCCGCGGCGAGTAACGGGATGCTCGCGCAGAAGGGCCAGCGTATCGCCGATCGCGTCGCGGCTGTGGACCAGAATCGGTTTGTTGACCCGGTTCGCCAGCTCGATCTGACGGATAAACGCCGCCTGCTGCTGAGGATGATTGTCTTTATCCCAATAATAGTCCAGGCCGATCTCACCGACGGCCGTGACATTCTCATTATAGACCAGAGTTTCGAGTTTATGCCAGTCTTCTTCCGTAAAATCGCGCAAATCACTGGGATGAAAGCCCACCGCGACGTCAAAACGCGCGTCTTCGGCCTTCATTTTCAAGGCGGCTTCCGCTTCTTCCAGCCGGCAGCAGACGATCATCATCCGCGCGACGCCGGCATCCAGCGCCCGCTGGCGAACATCCTGAGCCTCGCCGATCAGATCCGCGCAGGTCAGATGACAGTGCGAATCTATCCAGCCTAAAGCTTTTCCCATACCGAGGTGCCTGCCATCCGGTCATGCAGCGAGCTGTGCTGATCGGAATACGCGAGAATCGCGGAGAACAAACCCAGAATCCAGATCTGCAGCGAGAACGCCTTCATCACCCCGCGGATCAGGCAGTCGCCGAAGGACAGCGACCCCTGTTCCTTCTCGACTTCCAGCTTCATGATCAGCTTGCCAACGGTACCGCCGGCGAAGTAAACCATCGCCGCCTCATACAAAGCATAGACAATCACGAACAAAAACGATGTCGAAAACAGGAATCGGAAATGATGGAGAAACGGCAGCCAGCTTAAAATCCAGCGGATTAAGGAGAACGCCATTTCGATAATGCCGACCGGAATTCCGATCAACAGACTGTCGATAATCAAAGCGATAACACGGTTGATAAATAATTTCATGAATGATTCCTCACTTTCCTAAACAAAACTTGGAGAACAGCGCATCCAGCAGGTCTTCCCGGCTGGCTTCACCGACGATTTCTTTGAGCGCCATATAGGCGGCCTGCAGGTCGATTGTCACTAAATCCAGTTCCGCGCCTTCCTGCAGCGCGTTGACGGCCTGCGCCATGGACTGACGGGCCTGACGGGCCAGCGCGATCTGACGCTCATTCGCCAGCGACGGCAGCTCCAGCATCGCGTGATGGTGTTCGTAGCGTTGGTTGATCTGATCGATCAACGGTTCAATCTGATTTTGCGCGGCACAGATAGAAATTGTACCCGAACGATCCTCCGCCTGCGGCGCGAGATCTTTTTTATTAACAACGACGATCCGGTTGCGGCCCTCGGTCAGATCCAGCAGGCGGCGGTCCTCGTCGTCCTGCGGGCGGCTGGCGTCCAGCACGATCAGGATCAGTTCCGCTTCCTCCAGCGCCTTCATGGAACGTTCGATCCCGATCTGTTCCACACGATCCTCGGTTTGGTGAATTCCGGCGGTGTCGATCAGATGAAGCGTGACGTTGCGCAGATGGATTTCCCCTTCAACCAGGTCGCGGGTCGTCCCGGCGATCTCAGTCACAATCGCCTTGTCTTCCTCCAACAGGGCGTTGAGCAGACTCGACTTGCCGACGTTTGGCTTGCCCAGAATGACCGTCTTTACGCCTTTTTTCATGATGCGGCCGCTCTCGGCGCGCTGCAGGATTTCATCCATCCGGATTAACCAGGACCGCGCCTGGGGCAGAACGCTTTCCCAGGTTAATTGTTCGGCATCCTCATATTCCGGATAGTCGATATTGACCTCGATGTTGGCGATGATGTTGAGCAGCGCTTCGCTCAGCGGCTCGATCAGACGGCGGATACTGCCGCGGATGCCCTGAATCGCCAGCTGCGCTTGTTGGGAAGAATCGGCGTCGATCATATCCATGACCGCTTCGGCCTGCGTCAGATCAATGCGTCCGTTTAAGAAGGCCCGGCGGGTAAATTCCCCCGGATCGGCCAGCCGCGCGCCTTCCGCCAGTACCAGCGCCAGAATCCGCCGAGTGATGTAGCGTCCGCCATGCCCGCTAATTTCCACAACGTCTTCACGTGTAAAAGTTTTCGGTGCACGGAAAACCGTCAGCAGCACCTCGTCGACAGCTTCCTTACTGATGGGATCAATGATATAGCCATACCGGACGGTATGTGTCGGCTGATCGTCCACCCGGCGGCTGAACAGTCGTCCGGCAATCGCCAGACTGTCCGGGCCGCTGATCCGGATCACCGAAATCGCGCCGTCCTGCAATGCGGTAGAGATCGCCGCTATCGTATCGTTCAGCATTCTCTCACCTCCGAAATGTTCATGGTACAGTTTACCATATTTTTTGGATTTGCCTAGTGAAATCCTTCAATCTCCCTTTAAAATAAGGGATTCTTAAGATCTTTTGGAAATTATTTCCGACGATTTAAGAACTTTTTAAGATTTTATTCCCTCTGTGTCCGCTGAGTCTGAAGATCAAAATATCCACTTTTTACAAAACAATGGGAGAATCGTCATTCCCTGAAATCCTTCTGTTTGAAAAGACGCCGCGCCGTTTCCGCACAACACCGGGGATGTTTCTTCCTTCTGTGCAAAAAAAACGGTCAATCCCCTGCCGTCTCAGGTACTGACCGTTTTGAATGACGTGAAATGATTTTCAGGCAGAGCGCCGGCCATTTTCAGAGTCCTTCGCCACGCTTGCCCTGATACTGCCAGAAACTTTTTACGGCTTCTGGCATCCGCCTGATTTCTCAAGGTGCCCGGAAATGATCTGGGCCTAATCCGGCTTGGACAGCGCCGCAAACCCTTTGCTTTCTGAATCCGCACGCCGATCCCTGCAAATAGCCGGTTGCTTGCCGCTGGACACGGCGAATTGCAGCGTTAATCCCGATCGCTGTGAGCGATAAAGTCGCGGTACCAAAACCAGCTTTTCTTTGGAATCCGCTTCAGATCGTGATCAAAATCGACATAGACCAGACCATACCGCTTTTTATAACCGTTAATCCAGCTGTACACGTCGACGTTGCTCCAGGCATAATAGCCGATCACATTGCAGCCTTCCTCCCGGGCCTTCAACATCCAATGGAAAACATTTTTCATGAAATCGATTCGCTTGTCATCGTGGATCTCGCCGTTTTCATCGACCTCGTCGTACAGCGCGCAGCCGTTTTCCGTGATGAATACCGGAATATCGCCATACCGCTTCTGAATCCCCTTAAGCATGTCATAGACCGTTTTATGATAGATTTCCCGGCCCCATTCATCCCGCGGCAGAGAGAAATCATAGTCGCTTTCAAACCAGTTTTTGACAACCAGTCTTTCCAGCACTTCGCCTTTTCCTTCATAATCGCGGTAATAGTTCGTTTCGCCGCTGACATACGGCTTAACCAGCGTCCGGGTATAACAGTTCTGACCCAGAAAGTCAATCGTGTTCTCGCTGAGAAGTTTCAGGTCTTCCGCTTTAACAAAGCTCAGATCAATGCCCGCTTCCTCTAACAAACCAGGTAAATCTTCCGGGAAATGTCCCAGAATCGCCGGATCGGTCACCCACAGATTTTTAAACAGGTCGCCGCGATGGCGGGCAATCCGATATTCCTCGGTGTCCAGCAGCGTCTGAACGGTATTGGTCGTATGCACGATGCCAATTTTAGAGTTCAGCTTCCGTTTTCTGAATTCCGCAACCGCCCGGGCATGCGCGATCACCAGATTGTAACCGACGTGGCAAAGCTCCTGCACGCTGTGATGATTCGGCGGATACTTTCCCTGCAGATAAGCACAGTTCGCATTGTGCGTTATTTCGTTGATCGTGACGTAATACGGAATGGAATCGCCGAACAGATCGAAAACCATCCCGGCATAGCGGGCGAAATAGGCCGGGAACTGATCGTTGAGATATCCGCCTTCCGCCTCGATCCATTGCGGAATATCGTAGTGCAGCAGTGTCACATTGGCGGCAATGCCGTGCTTGCGGCATTCTTCCAGCACGCTGCGGTAAAACGCCACGCCTTGAGGATTGATCTGCCAATTTGACGACGGGATGATCCGGCTCCAGGACAGGGAGAAACGGAAGGTGTTCTGATTTCCCTTTGCAAGCAATTCGATGTCTTCCTTATAGCGATGATAAAAATCATTGGCGACGTCGCCGGTGATGCCTTTGGGATTTTTATCCGGATCGTGGACAAACGCATCCCAGTTGCTTTCCCCTTTTCCTCCTTCGTTCCACGCGCCTTCACATTGATAGGCCGCAGTTGCGGATCCCCACAGAAAATCTTCTTTTTTCATGATTACCTCCATTACCGCGCATAATGCGGTTGCAAATATTGCATGAAAGCAAGCTAAGTGGCTTTGCTTTCCCACTTTCTGCTCCTGTTTATACTTTGACCCGCCTGTTGGGCTGGCTTAAACACAAGACTTTGAATTGATGTTTCATTCGGGTCTGACGGTTTTTCTTTCTTTTCCTTTTATAAAAGAAAGCTCATCCTTATGGATTAAAATAACGAATCAACTTCCTGTTGCCAGAGATGAGCGGCGATCGCCTGACACGCAGCGAGCAGCTCCGGCAAAACGTCTTCCTGCTTCATCCGTAACAGCGGTGTCGGCGCCACCGTGCTCAGCGTCCCCGCCAGATGCTGCCTCGCCGTGATGATCGGTACGCCCACAGCGCTCATGCCGATATCGGTTTCCTCATTGACCGTCGCATAGCCCTGACGGACTATCTTCTCGATTTCCTGCCGGAAAACCGCGCGGTCCGTGATTGTATTCGGCACAATCGCTCTGAGATCCAGCGCCGAAACCAGAAGATTCCGTTCCGCTTCCGCCAGCGATGCGACGTACAGCTTGCCGGACACTGAAGCGTGCAGCGGAATATCTGCCCCCATTTTAGGACTGTAAGTATAAAACGTTTGGGTTGGTTCCACGACGTCTACCGTATAGATCCGGTTGTGCAGAACAATCTGAAGCCAGATATTCATCTGATGCTTTGCCGCGATGCGATCCATATATGGAAACGCACAGGTCCTGAGATAACGGACATAACCTTCGCTGACCCGATTGGCCTTCATCAGAAATTCATAACCGAGGAAAAAGCGGTTGTTCTTCTCACTCTTGATCAGATAACCGTTATTCAGCAGCGTCATCACCAGACCCCGCACCGTGCCGACGTTCAGATTCAACATTTCACTTAATTCTGTCAACGTCAATCCGTTGGCGGATTGATCAATGCACTGAATGATGCTCAGCGCCCGTTCAACGGACTGAATCGTCTTGCCATTCTCCTGATTCATAACACACCTCATCTTCAAATCTTTATCCTTGTTCCAGGGCTGATAAACGACATTGACTTTCCCTGGGCTTATCGTTATAATAAAACCAAAAGTTGATATTGTCAATTTTTTCTTGACATTATCATAAAAACAGGAGGTTTATCTATGGCTGATCGATTCCGTATTCAAAACAATCTGGAAACACTCCGTGATTTCAGCGCACCGGGCGAGGAAGGGACGACCCGGCTGAGCTATACCCCGGCTTACCTGCAGGCCGTCGATTATCTGAAAAAAGAAATGGAAGCTGCCGGATTGCAGACCTGGGAAGATGGCGTCGGCAACGTCTATGGCGAATTGAAGGGAACCGATGAAACCGCCCCGGTAATTCTCTCCGGTTCCCATCTCGATACCGTCCGCTGTTCCGGTTATTTCGACGGTCAGGCCGGCATCGTCTGTGCTTTGGAAGCCGCAAGAATGTTGAAGGAAAGCGGAAAACCGTTAAGAAGCTCCTTTCAGGTTCTGGCGACAATCATGGAGGAAGGCGCCCGGTTCCCGAATCTGACCGGCAGCCGCTATATCGCCGGTGAAAATGGCGAAGCTCAGCTGGATACCTTGCGGGATCAGGATGGCGTTACACTGCGGGAAGCAATCCGGCAATGCGGCTTTTCAGGCAATCTGGAAATGACTTGCAGAAAAGCGGATTCGATCAAGGCATTTTTGGAGCTGCATCTCGAACAGGGAATTCGATTGGAAAGCACGCACACCGATCTGGGCATCGTGGAAACGATCTATGGCTGCCGCTGGTTCACAGTCGCGGTGAACGGTGCGACTTCTCACCCTTCTACTCCGATGAATTTAAGAAAAGATGCGGGCATCGCCGCCTGCACCTTGATCAGCGAACTGGCCGCGCTGGTTGAAGAACATTATCCAAACCGGGCGACGGTCACCTTCGGAAAATTTGAAAATCATCCAAACGAGATCAATGCCGTGCCCGGACGCACTGTGTTCTCCGTTGATTTCCGCAGTGGAAAACCGGAAATTCTAAATGAACTGGAAGCTTTGTTAAAAGAGAAGCTCAAAGCGATGGAATCCCGGTTCCGCGTTAAAACGGAGCTGACGCTGTATTCGGACGTTCCGCCGACGCCTTGCTGCGCAGAATTTTCAAAGATCTTGGAAGAACAGGCGGCAGCCCTGCATTTCAGCACGCTCAGGATGGATTCCGGAGCAGGCCATGACGCGATGATCTTCGCCAAACATTGGCCTGCGGCCATGATCTTTGTGCCGAGCCATAACGGACTGACCCACTGCCCGAAAGAATGGACAGACTATGGAAATCTGGCCAAAGGAGCCGATGTTCTCTGTGCCGCTATACGTCAGATCGACAAGCTGGATTAATCGCATCCGTAAGCTTCAAAACAGGATGCCGGCTTGATCACAACCCTCTCCGCTCCCGATTTTACCGGTTGGATTTCTCACGGAATCCAACTTTTTTTCAGCGATTTCCGCTTATACGCAGCTGGCTGTGGGCACTGATGTCCCCCGGGTTTTCTTTTCGGCCGCAAAAAGATCGCAGCTTGCCCAACCTGAGGGACATGGGATATCCGATCAGATCAACATCAGCCTGTTTGATCTGATCGGAATGGGAAACGCAAGGAAAGCAAGAGAGAGCGTTTAGACAAACAAAATTCACGGAAAGATAAAATAAAAACTGGAATCACATGGACTCCAGTTCGTTTAATCATTGGGATTGCACTTATTTTTTCAGCAGTTCGCTGACCGCTTCGCCGACAAACTTGCCAGTGTTGACGGAATAGCCCATCGTGTTGCCTGGAAGCAGGAACATGTAGCTGTCGCCGTAAACCGTGCAGGAATCGGTGCCCGCCGAATACAGACCGGTGATGACCTGATCGTTCTGATCGAGCACTTCCAGATTGGAATTGACCTTGATGCCGCCCAGCGTGCTATAGCTGGATGGATAATACTGCGCCGCATAGAACGGAGCGGTCGTGATCGGCTTGAGATACGCCGCACCCTTGCCTAACGGATCGTAACCGTCGGCGCACAGCTGATTGTATTCCTCAACCGTTGCCGCCAGGCCCTGCGGATCAATGCCCATCTTGTTCGCCAGTTCTTCCAACGTATCAGCTTTGACGATCGCCGTGTAACCGGATTCTTCCATCGTCTTGAAGTTCGCGTCAAATTGTGTGAAGTCGTCGGTATTCCAGACCCGGCTGGTGAAATCGACATGATTCGCCTCAACATAGCTCTGTTTGATCGCCTCATCGAGAATCATGAAGCCGGTGTTGCCTGTCTGATTGCGCAGCGAGTTGCCGGTATAGGTCGTGTTCTGCACCTGTTCCTCGTTGAAGAACCGCTTGCCTTGTTGATTGACCATCAGGTTCGGCTGCTGCATGACAAGCTTGATATCGTTGGTATAAGCTCCGGTCGAGCCTGGCTGGAAGATATCGAAGATCATTTCCTCGATCATCTCCGATTGCTTCACGCCGGCATTCCACGCCATCTGGATGCCGTCGCCTTCATGTCCCGGGAAGCGCATGCCGAAGAAGTCCTGATCGAGATTCAAAGCGAATTGTTCCTTAACCCATTCTTCGTTGTTGCCAAAGCCGCCGGTGGCGATCAAGGCCGCATTGCACAGGAAATGATAGCCTTGCTTGCCATCCGTGCTGACGGCGCAGACGCCGCTGACCTTGCCGTTTTCCGTTTCCAGAAGGCAGGCCGGGGTTTCCAGGTAGAACTCCACGCCCAGTTCGCGGGCCCGAGCTTCCAGATGATCGGTCATGGTCTTCGCCTGACCGCCGCCGATCACACCCGTTTCTGATTTGACAATGTGCCAGGTCGGATAGGATTTTTCAAAATAACGCGCGGCTTCTTCAAATTCGACGCCCATTGATTCGATCCATTCCAGCGTTTCCTTCGATTCCTCGAAGTACCGGCGCATCAGCACGCAGTCGGTGCGGTAGTGCGTGTACTCCGTGAACATGTTGTACATCGCGTCCAGATCCAGTTCTTCTCCCTGCGCTTTCTGCAGCTCAGTGCCGATCGCGAGGATGCCCATGCCGAATTTTGCACAGCCTCCGGTCGCGCCGGTTTTCTCTACCACAGCGACGGACAGGCCGTTTTCCGCAGCTTTCACGGCGGCGCACAGGCCGGCCGGCCCGGCTCCGACAATCACGAAATCCACGGTTTTCTCTGTGATCGCATCTGCGGACAGCGCGGTATATGGCGCATCTAACGCAGCGGCGATGGTGTCCCCCGTGACTTCCGGCGATGGTGTCGATGTTGTGTTTTCATTGGTGCTGCAAGCCCCCAGCAACCCCAGTGCGCCCATGCCCGCGGCCGCGGCCAGGGAGCTTTTCAGAAACTCTCTGCGAGATAAGTTCATCTCTGATTCCCTCCTAACGTTTCTGGAACCATTTTAGGGTATACAGGTACTGTACAGGCAAGTGATATTTTTAACAATCCTGAAACGGAACGTAACATTTGTGATATTCGATCGTCTTGCCCTCCTGGGTGTGGACCAGAATCAGACTGGTGCTGACAAACGAGTGCACCGTCTTGCCGGAGGCGATCACCTCGTGCCGAAACGCCAGCGCTTTTTCGATCAGCTGCCCCGGCATCGCGTCCCATTCGCAGCACACGCAGCGAACCGCTGCTTTTGAGGCTTGCAGCTTGCGCATTTTCGGATGCAATGGAATCCCTGCCGCCCGCATTGGCTTCGATGATCCCCAGACTGGTGACTGAATGCCAGCCGGAAGGTCCTTCGATCAGATCGGCATGAACACTGGTCAGAGGCATTGCCGCGATCAGCGCTTTGAGCGCCGACAGATCGGCAGCCGTCATCTTTGCGAAAGCATCCGCGCTCAGAACATAATAATCCGGACATTCCTCAATCACCGTGCGCGGGAATTGGCACTCCCGGAGAACCCGCTGGTATTTTCGCAGCTCTTCCCGCTGACGCATCAGCCGTTCAATCTGCACATCCAGTTCCTGTTCGCGTTTCGTGATCTGAGCCTGAATTTCCGGCAGCGTCAGTTGGGCTTTTTTGACAAAGGTATGCAATGTTTCATCCAGCGAAAACGACATCGACGCATAACGTCTTAAATAGAACAGCTGAAAGATATCGTCGACGCTGTACCAGCGGAAATCATGTTCGTCCCGACGCGGATGAATCAACCCTTTCTCTTCATAAAAGCGAATGGCTCCGCGCGTATTATCAAACAAATCGGAAACTTCCTTGATCGTAAACCAACCGTTTTTCACGACGATCACCTCGTTTTGATTGTATCATGAAAAGGCTTGAAAAAGGCGTTATAAAGCAGTGATTAAGTTGGGCGCTGGTTTTTTACGGCTTTGGGTTTGCGGAGAAGTCCAGTCCCAGCCAGGGAAGCTCCGCCAGCCAGATCAGATTGAGCAGATCGAAAAAGCTAAGCATCCATTCGCCGTTTAATTCAGGATAAAAAACGAATAGCCCATAAACGCTGACGATCGCCAGCTTGACCGCAACAAATCCCCAGCGGATCTTTTTTGCCTTGTTTATATACAACGCCGCCAATCCTGCTTGAAAAAGAAACGCGGCGGACTGCGCAAGTCCGATCGGCAATGCAAGGCCCAGCATTCTCTTCAAAAATTTCAGAATCAGCGTATGTGGAATTCCGGGGATCTCCAGCAGCAGCGACGCCGCAAAATAACCGTCATCCAGCGGCATCAGCGTCATTAAAAACAGGAGAACTGCCAGTCCAGCCGCAAAGCTTGCGATGTGGTATTTTGCATCGCTGATCCAGAATAAATAAAGGCCCACGATCATCAACCCGACCGAAATCATGATAAAAGAAATCCCCGGCTGAACCCACGGCTCGCCATAGAATCGCAGGGAATGAAGTTCCGGTCCCCAGCTCAGCCAATAGCCCAGCGACAGCGACAAATAGATCAGCAGCCAGCTGCCCGCCCGGTATAAGATCATTCTGTATCGCGAATTATTCATCTGTTGATCCCTTTTCTGCTTTCAAACTCCGCTTTGCAGGAGTGTCCACCCAAATCCACGGAATTTCCGCCAGTCTGACCAGCGTCAGCATGCTGAAGAAGCTGAGCATCCAGGTTTCAAGGACATTGTCGTAAAAACAGAACAGCGCATAACCGCTGATCACCACCAGCCGGGATGCGATACATCCCCAATGGAGCTTTTTAATATATTTGAAACTCAGCCCAATCAAAACAAACTGAAGTAAAAATAGAATTCCTGTGACCGCTGAAATGGGGATGATAAGACCGGTAATCACTTTAATGATCTTTAAAATTATCAAATAAGGAAGTGCTGGTAAGGTACAGATCAGAAGAGCACCTAAAAGTCCATCATCGTAGACTGCCACCGTTAATAAAACGAGCTCCAATACCAATCCCGCAGCGAATCCTGCCAAAGCGTGTATGGAATCGCTGAGGATAAATAAGACCGCTCCCAGAATCGACATTCCTATAAGAATAAAAAGCGTCAACGTCCCCGGAATGATGCGGACATCTCCATAAAAGTGGAAAAAGCGACATCCCCCATAAAACTGCCAGCAGCCCAGCACGAGGGATAAATAGATTAGCAGCCAACTACAAATGCGGCATAAAATTGTCGGTCCTTGTGAGTTCATTTTTACTTCCCACTTTCATTTTTCAATCCAGCGCTGTATCCCCTGAATGATTTGTTCCGCAATGAGAATTTCGATCAGAACTTCCAGAACATAAGGATATAACGTAAGCATTCCGCCATGGATCGTACCGATCGCAAATACATTCGCCAGAATCGTCATGCGAACCGCCGTCCAGCTCCAATGAACTTGTTTTCTGACAATCAAAACAGACAAAAGAATTCCGCAGAGCATACAAGTCAGAATGAAAGAAAGGTAGACATCAGTCCAATGCGCACGACTTTGAGAAATAAACAGATATCGCATGCTTAACGGTGAGAGGAAAGCAAGGATACTGGGAAAATCAGATTCGTTAGCCCATTCCATTGCCCTGATCAAAACAAGCGTCGTCATAATCCCCGCCACGGCTGTCCGCAACTGAAAAAACGGAAGTTTCTTTCTGAATAAGAAAACAAAGATCCCGGCGGTCAATCTGCGGTCAAAACGGTAAAGACCAATGCAGGGGAAGGCTTTTGCAGCATCGGTGAGAAAGGACTTGTTCCTAAAATTTTCTGATACTGCGATGCATATCCCCACCAGACGACGCAGACGCCGGCCAGGATCACAGAAAATAAAATGGCTGACGAAATAATCCGGTCTTTCCGCTGTTTCATTCGATATCACCCCAGATTCTTCCTTTTTTCATTGTAGCATGGCCGCTCATCAGAAAACCTTACGATAACATTACATTTGTAGACCTGATTTAATCCTTGTGTTTTTAGTCTTCTGCTGATATGCTGAGAGCCAGACTTATTGATCTTATTCTTTATTATAAGAAATGACAGGAGGTTCTCCCGATGAATAGCAACAACGTATTTGAACTACTGGAAGCCGATTTGCGTCAGGCGGTTGAAGCGCTGCACTACACGCAACCCACCCCGGTTCAGGAACAGGTGATTCCCGCTTTTCTTCAGGGACGGGATTGTCTGGTCCAGGCGAAGACCGGCTCAGGAAAAACCGCAGCCTACGCCCTCCCGGTTTGCCAACAATGTCATTTTGAAGACCGGCTTCCGCAGGCGTTAATCCTCGCTCCGACGCGTGAGCTGGCTGATCAGATCACTCAGGAAATCCAGAATTTCAGTTTGTTCCGACGTCTGACGTGTGTACGGCTGGTTGGCCGGCAGCCGATGAAAAGTCAGAAATACCAGCTGAAGCAGCGAGTTCAAATTGTCGTCGGTACCCCGGGCCGGGTGTGGGATCATATAGAACAGGGAACGCTCGATCTCTCTCAGCTGAAAATGGTCGTTCTGGATGAAGCGGATCAGATGTTCTCGCTGGGGCTGACAGAAACCGTTCATCAGATTTTAGAAAAGCTTCCTTTCCCCATTCAAACTTGTTTGTTTTCCGCAACCCTAAGTCCGGAAATTTTACAGTTGGCGGAAATCACGGTTCACGATCCTTTGATGATCCAGATTGATTCGCCTCGCCAGACAAATCAGAATATCCGCCTGACCTCGTTGACGGTTTCCAACACTGAAAAACTCACGGGTCTGCTTCATGTCTTCTCCACAATCCAGACACCCTCCGCGATTGTTTTCTGCGACCGGCAGGTGATGGCGGAAGAAGTCGCAGAACAGCTCAAGAAAAAAGGGGTTTGTGCGGATGCCCTGCACGGCGGGATGGAACAGGATCAACGGTTTGCCGTGCTGAAACAATTTCGTCAGGGACAGCTGCGGATTTTATGCGCGACTGACGTAGCGGCGCGGGGTCTGGATATCGACGGTTTATCGCTGATCGTGCATTGGGATCTGCCATTGAATCTGGAATCCTTCATTCACCGCTGCGGGCGCTGCGGACGGATTGATCAGCCGGGTACCTCGGTTGCCCTCCTCACGCCCAATCAGCAGAACCGCTACTCGTCCTTTCTGGAAACGTTGGAAATTCAGGATGAAACTTTCGAACTGGATCCGTTGGATGATCACTCAGGATTAGCGCATTGGAAAACAAAAAATCAAAGCCAGCCGGAGAAAGCGGCTGAACTGAAACAAAACAAAGCGACGATCTTAATCCGGGCCGGCCGGCAGCATAAGCTGCGCCCTGGTGATTTTGTCGGCGCTTTATGCAGCGTGGGGTATCGTGCAGAACAGATCGGAACGATCGAAGTACAGGAACGGGTGACCTTTATTACGCTGATTCAAGCCGATCCACAGCCGTTAATCCGAGCGGGAGAGCTTTCTGTCAAAGGCAAGCTCCGCCGGGTTGAGCGCGCCCGTTCTCTCTAATCAAACGAAGTTCATTTATGCCAAATTCTTAAAACAGAAGTTTTTGTATTGGCTTACGTTAAACACAGAACTTCTGTTTTTTGTTGATATGAAAGATGGTATAATTTCTCCATCAATGAGAACTGGATAGGGAGTAGGAACATGCTTACGAGTGAAGAAGAACTCTGGAAACAAGCCATGCAGTTGATTATTCCTGCAGCGCCGGCTTTGCTGACCTTTGTCATGGTATGGATTATTGAGATCATTTTGCTTAATAAAAAAATTATCGGATGGGGACAAGAAAAGAAAATTGAAAAAGCAAAACAATCAGGGCAGGTTGTTGACGCAACGATAACAGGCAGTCAAAAAAGCTACTATTATGCGGATGGTAGTGGAATCGAAGCTGTGCGGTATTCGTATTCAATAAAGGGCAGACGAAAGAGAACTAAAATAGTCCAATTTCGAGTAGATGGAAGAACTACTTTTCCAGAAACAATCAAAATTTACTATCTGGGAAAGAGAATCTATACAGATTACGACAATCCAAAAGGAATTCCCAACTTTCTGTTCGTGGCCTTGCCTTTTATAATGGCCATGTTGGTTTTAATTTTGACTCAGCCTGAACTCATAGGCTGATCTTCAAATATTCATCAAAACAAAACAGAAAACATAAGATAACTCGCCACTGAGCTTGAAAGGAAAATCTGGGATAGATATTGGTTGTATTTTTTCGATCAAGAGAAATAAAAATCCACAAAAAATATCTTTATGCGGACATTGGGAAGCGGTCGTTGGAAATTATTTTCTTACTCAGGCAGGCAATCCCAAAGCATTTTTCCGTGAGTCATTTCGTGAAGTATTGCCGGCTGGACAAAGAATAAACTGGCTGGAAAAGGAAAGAGAAATTGAATTTTAGAAAACATGGAATCAGTTCAGTCCCATATTCCGGCGTGAGTCTCGATTCCCGCGAAGTCTGGCTGTTCCAAATGAAAAGAACGTCCGCAAAGCACAAAGAAAACCCCCGTCCAAAATCAACTCCCTGATAGAAGAGTCAATTAGACGAGGGTTTTTATTACGATTTACGCTGACTCAGCCAGGCGCTCAGCGGGAACATCATGATGCCGGCCACGATGATTAACGGCAGCCAGAACTGCGCGAAACCGGTGAACTTGGCATAGTAGCCCTGGAAAAAGATGAAGATGACAATGCACGGCAGACCCCAGCGCAGATAGCCGCGGATCTTCTCTGGAAAGCGCAGTCCTTTTCCGGCGTTCGCTTCCTCGATGAACGCATCCCAGCCCCACCCGCATTTCCGCGTACAGAACATCAGGTAGATCAACGAACCCAACGGCAGAATGTTGCTGGAAACGATAAAATCCTCCAGATCCTGAATCGTGCTGCCGGCGCCCAACGGCTGGAAGCCGCTCCACAGATTGAAGCCCAGCGCACAAGGCAGTGATAAGACCAGAAGCAGAATAATATTCATCCCTACCGACATCTTCCGCGACATCCCTGAATCCATTGCGAAGGCCACGATATTTTCAAATACCGCGATGATCGTCGTCAGCGCGGCAAACGACAGGAAGATGAAGAACAACGTTCCCCAAATCTGCCCGCCGGGCATTGAGTTGAAGATATTCGGCAGCGTGATGAACACCAGTCCCGGTCCGGAATCGACAGGTATGTTGTAAGCCGCCGCGGCCGGAAAAATGATCAGCCCGGAAAGCAGCGCAACCACGGTATCCAGCGCCATGATATTTAAGCTCTCGCCGAACAGGCTGCGTTCTTTACCGATGTAGCTGCCGAAGATCGCCAGCGATCCCATACCGATCGACAACGTGAAGAATGCCTGACTCATCGCCGCGAAAATGACGTTGCTGATGCCCGCCTCCAGCATCCGGTTAAAATCCGGAATCAGATAAAACTTTAATCCTTCGATCGCATTCGGCAAGGTCAGCGAACGAACGCACAGCACGATCATGATCAGAAACAGGCAGGACATCATGACCTTGGATACCCGTTCTACACCGTTCTTCAAGCCTAACCGGCAGACCAGAAATCCCAGCAGGACCGCCAGCACCATAAAACCGATCTGCTGCGCCGGGGATTTCAACATGGCGTCAAACACCCCGGACACGTCCGCCGCTTCCAAACCGTTCAGACTGCCGGAACTCATTTTAACCACATAGTTCATCATCCAGCCGCCGACCACCGTATAGAACATCATCAGAATGTAGTTGCCGCTGACCGCCATCGCTTTAAACCCATGCCAGCGCGTCCCTTTGGGTTCCAGGACGTCGAAGGAATGCGAAACTGATTTGCGAGACGCCCGGCCGACAGAAAATTCCATGACCATAATCGGCAACCCCAGCAGGATCAGGAAAAACAAATAGATTAAGACAAACGCGCCGCCGCCATATTGGCCCGTGATGAACGGAAACCGCCAGACATTGCCCAGACCGACCGCGCAGCCAGCCGATATTAAAATAAATCCCAGCCGGGAAGATAACTTTTCTCTTTCTTTCATGGTTGATAAAATCCCCTTTTTCTCCGCTATTGTATCATAGAATACAGGCGCTGTCTTTAGCCAAAATAACCCGGAACTCCCGGATTCTGATCGCATTCTCCGCTGAATCAGCCTGCTTTTCAAAGTTCGGGATCAACCGCTGCCGCGGAATAGGAAATAGGATTGCTTTGATGCCGGACATCCGTTACACTGAACTTAACCTGCACGATGCCGGTCAAAGGAGAACTTACCATGCAGAAATTCAATTTGCACACGCACACCTTCCGCTGCGGTCATGCCAGCGGAACTGATGATCAGATGGTGCTCAGCGCGATCGAGGCTGGTTTTGAGCAGCTCGGTTTCAGCGATCACATGCCCTATCCCGAGCTGCATCTGCCAACCTGCCGCATGGCCTATGACCAGCGTCAGGAATACGTTGATTCCATGATCAAGTTAAAAGTCAAATATCAGGATCGGATCATGCTGCGGTTTGGTTATGAAGCGGAGTATCTCGAGGATCATCAAAAACTGTTAAAACAACTCCACGGTGAAGTGGACTATCTGATTCTCGGTCAACATTTCAAAGCGATCGAAACGAATCCAGCTTATGAGCTGGTCTATGATTACGACGCCTATAATAATGATGAAGACGTGCTGTTCTATGCCGATCAAATTGAAAAAGCCGTAGCGATCGGCTGGTTCAGTCTGATTGCCCATCCGGATTACTTCATGCTTGGCCGCCGCACCTTCACCCCCGCCTGCGCGGAAGCGGCCAAGCGGATCTGCACGGTCAGCGCAAGGACGGGGATTCCGTTGGAAATCAACCTGAACGGCGTACATTACGGCCAGCATAAATACCGGATCAGCACGACTGATCCAGCATCCACGGAAACGACCTGCGCCTATCCGTTCCGGAAGTTCTGGGAGATCGCCGCCGCCATGCGGTGTCCGGTATGTTATGGATGGGATGCGCATGCACCGCTGGTACTTCAGGATTTCAGCCGGGTTGCGATGGCGGAAAAGCTGCTTGAAGGACTGCCGCTGAACTTTATCGACTGCTCGCCGGTTGATTGATTCTCCCCTGACTGCCGCTCTGATTTTCGTTTTCCGTCCTTGCCGCAGCCGCTTATTTTAAGCTGGGAGAACTTCCGCGGTGTTTTCGCTTTTGTTTGCCGGCTGTCCGCCCGTTTCTTTTCCATTCCATTTTGAATTCTTCCGTCAAATAGTGTAATATGAAGTACAGAAATAGGGGGTAAACCACATGAATGAATGTTCCGGAGCTGCCCTGAAAACCCTGATTCGGATGCAGCAGAATGAAATTGACGAATATCATATCTATCAAAAAATCGCAGCGACGGTCAAGTCGGAGGAAGACCGCAAGATCCTGATTCAAATTGCCCAGGAAGAAGCCTCGCATGGCAAGCTGTGGGGAAAATATACCGGCTTGCAGCCCAAGCCGAACACCGGCAAGGTGTTCTGGTACAGCCTGCTTTCTAAAATTTTCGGCTATACCTTCGCTCTGAAACTGATGGAAAACGGCGAGGACAAGGCGGATAAAGCCTATACGAGCTTAATTCAGGAAATTCCGGAAGCCGAGAAAATCGCCGAGGATGAAGAGCGGCATGAACAAGCCTTGCTGGCGATGCTTGATGAGGAACGCCTGCAGTTTGTCGGTTCGATGGTGCTGGGCATGAACGATGCCTTAGTCGAGCTGACCGGAACGCTGGCCGGCCTGACCTTCGCCCTGCAGAACAACCGGCTGGTCGCTCTGTCCGGCTTGATCACCGGCGTTTCCGCGACCTTCTCGATGACCGCTTCGGCCTATCTCTCCGCCAAGAGTGACAATGACCCGCAGGCTGTCAAATCGTGTCTGTATACCGGCGTCATGTATATGATCACCGTCGCTTTGATGAGCCTGCCGTATTTACTGCTTCCGGCGGAAGCCTACATCCCGGCGCTGATCGCGCTGTTAGTCACGGTGACGCTGATTATTCTGGTTTTCAATTATTATATTTCCGTCGCCAAGGACTACAATTTCAAGCAGCGGTTTCTTGAGATGTTTGTGATTTCCGGCTCGGTCGCCGTGATTTCCTTTCTGGTCGGTCTGGCGATCAAAGCCTGGCTGGGCATCGACATTTGACCGCAGACATCACAAGTTCCTTTTCCTGCCAGCCAACCGGGTTAAAACAAGCCCGGTTTTTCTTTTTCCCTCTGTCTCTGCTTTTTCCGGCCTACGCCTTATAATGAGGACAGGAACACTGATCTATCAATGAACAACATCCACCCCGGGATCCAGGGAGGGGGAGTGAAGAATGAACCCTCTTTTCTTTAGAAGGATGATTCATGCCTGATCAACGGTTTATCCTGTGTGTCAAAAAAGGCTGCGCCGTCAGTGGGGGTGGAAAAGCAGTGCAACGCGGGCGTGAGAATTCAGATCTTTCCTTGCACTGCTTTTTTTAAAATCATGTTTTTCACTGCACCTCAGACTAACTCGTTTTAACAAAAAAAGCAAGGCGGAATTTTAATCCATCCTTGCTTTTTCTGTTTATTTTCCAATCTGGTTCGCGTAGAAATCGACCAGCTGTGTCCGCATTTGCGCTACGACCTCTTTCGCCCAGGCGTAATCCTTTTTCTTTTCCTTACTGCCGACGGCGTTCGCGAAGCGTTCCGCCAGATCCTGGCCTTCATAGAACGGAACCGCAACGTCGACCACCTTCCGCTCCGGTGTTTCTTCAAGAACCGCGTCGCTGCTCAGCTTGGTGATCAGCACGGTCTGATCCTGAAGGTTGAAATAGCTTTCCGGTTTCAGGGTGTCCTTGTTGTACTGCTGAACGATGAAGACCGGCAGCGATACCGTTTCTTTTCCCTTTTTGTTAAAGCTCAGGGAAACGACATACCCATCGCCGTTGAGCGTCAGTCCGTCAATCGACTGGAATGTGCGTTCAATTCCGGACGGGAAGGATGTCTGCTTGAGATACGCGACCGTCACTTTCAGATTTTCGATCTGCTTGCTTTTGGCGTCCAGATCGCTGAATAAAGCGGGACTCGGCACGCGGTAATCCTGAAGCATTTCGCCGACCGCGGCAGTTTCGTCGTAAACCCAGCGCGTCATCTGATCCGCGATTGTCCGCTGATCTTCGCCTTCTGTGCGTCCGATCAAATTGTTCATATTGACTAAAGACACTGTTCCGTTAGTCCAGATCTGATGTTCTTTTAACTGTTCCGCGTTCCAGCTGCCCTTGCTTGTGGTCAGCGGTTTGGCACTCATCGCTTCCGCAGTAAACAGCTGGAAAATAGACAGCCCCGGATTCATTTTGGTTCCAGCCAGGATGACCGTGCCTTTCAGCCCGGCCTTCTTCGCTTCCTCGCCCGCGTCCATCGTACAGCCGTCCAGTGTTTCCTCGCTGATCGACAGCCGGACGGTTTCCGAAGCGATCCGGATTGGCGCGGTCTGCGTGATCTGCAGCTTCGCCGACGCCAGGTCAATTCCCGGCAGTTCGTTGTTGATCACTTGTTCCTCGGGTGCCGGAAGCATGCCGTCCTCGGTGGGCTGCGGCTTCTCCTTATTCTGACAACCGCTGATCAACAAGATCAGCACCAAAGCTGCTGCGACTGTTTTTTTCATTTCCTGCACCTCGTTTCCGCTTTTATTATAAAGGATAACGTTAAGGAATATCTTAAATTTTACTTACGACTTATGAAATTTTTATTAGTAAATTCTGGCTGGCGCTCAGCGGAAGCGGAAGAACTCCTGCACGCGGCGGGCATAATGACCCAGCACGATCAGATGATGATTCCCGATCGGCTCGCGCAGCAGCGTGTCCAATCCCTGCGGCAGGGAAACCCGGATCTGCGTGCGGCACAGGTGTTTTTCGTTCAGATTTTCGACAATTTCGCCATCCTGGACAAAGTAACGGTCCATCAGCGCGGAACACTTGAAGACCGTCGCGTCGCCTTCTCTTAAATGGCCGGCCAGCGCAACGCCCAGATCGGATTCAAAGTGCGTCATCAGCCGGAAAGCGCTCGGCATGGTCAGCGGCAGCGTGCAGTGCGCGAAGATGATCTGTTTCTGCCGGGAGAGAATCCGCGACGGATTGCACATGAAGACCGGCTGATCCGTCAGCTTGCCGATCAGCGTCATCGCGATCAACGACGGCATATCGCCTTCGCAGCCGCCATAAACGCCCTCGGCGTTGAGAATTGCCAAGGCAAGACATCCGGTGCTCTTGACCGGACCTAACAGATCGAAGCAGCGCACCGTGACTCCGGCCAGCTGATATTTCTGACAGATCCGCTTGAGCGCGCCGTAGATTTCCAGTGATTTCTGCATTTCCGCTTCCGGCCACGGTTGCTGGCGCAGCTGCCGGGTATATTCGTTTTCCTCGACCTGATGTTTTTCAATCTCCGCAAAGAATTCGTCCATCGAAATCGTAACGAGCTCAATTCCGGTCTTCTCCCGGACTTCCCGAGCGTCCACATGACTGGAGATCAGCCAGTCTGAAGGCTCGCCGACGCTGCCCAAGCGCAGCCCCTGCAGCTCCCGCTTGACTTTGAACACCTGAACCAGATCCGCTAACCGGGCCGCGGTATCGTCCAGATCCCCATGCAGGATTTCCGCCTGCACGCCCTTCTGGCGCAGATAGGACAGGATTTCCATCGACGCCGCCAGCGAATTATTTTCGCCGGAGGTCAACAGGAAAACCGGTGCCTTTAAATATGGCTCCAGCTTGAGGAAGCGACCCTCCGTTCCGCCCCCACCCACAAACACAACGGTCATCGCTTCGTCTTTCAAGGCTTCCGCCGGTACGATTTCCAACGTGTGGCCGCAGCGTTTGGATAATTCCTGCAGATAGTTCCGGTTCAGCACATCGCGGTCTTCCATATCCGCGTTCATACTTTGTAAATAGCCAATTCCAATCTTCATGATAACCCTTCTTTCTTTAGTTTCATTGTAACCTTACCCCGGCTAAAAAACAATCAATCTGCCAGACTTCATCCTCTGCTTTCCCACTTTGCCCACTCTTTTACCACTTTTCGTCAGGATAAGAAAAAGACCGGGAAAGCGAACAGTTTCTCTTCGCTTTTCCGATCCGTAAGGCGTGGCCTGCCTTCCGTTTATGCTTGCGATCCAATCATTTCCAGCGTCTGCGGAGGATGCCTGTAATATTGCGCCTGCGCTTCCCACAGTTCCTGATACAAGCCCGGCTGCCCGGCCAGCTGATCATGGGTTCCGCGCTGGACGATCTGTCCGTGGTCGAACACGACGATTTCATCACAGAACTTACAGCTGCTCATGCGGTGTGAAATAAAGATCGAAGTCTTATCCTTCACCAGTTCGTTGAAATTTTCATAGATTTCCGCTTCTGCCAGGGGATCCAGCGCCGCCGTCGGTTCGTCAAGAATCACGACGGGCGCATCCTTATACAGCGCTCGGGCGATCGCGGCTTTCTGAGCTTCCCCACCGCTGAGCAGGATGCCTTCACCGTTTTCTTTGCCCAGCAGCGTCTTCAATCCTTTTTCCATACCCGCGACTCTGGCGCTCAGTCCGACTTCCTCCAGTACCTGCATCGCCTTCTGTTCATCGACATGGGCCGAGGCCGCCAGATTTTCGCCCAGCGGCATTTCCATCAGCTTGAAATCCTGGAAAACGACGGAGAAGATCTGGACGTATTCTTCAAACGCGTATTTCCGGATATCAATTCCATTCAGCAGGATTCTTCCCTCTGTCGGTTCCGCCAGCCGGCACATCAGCTTGATGAACGTCGTTTTGCCCGCGCCGTTGCGCCCGACGACCGCAAAGTGTTTCTTCAGTTCCAGATCAAAGGAGATATCCTTCAGCGCGTTTTCACTCTGGCCCGGATAGCGGTAAGAAACATGATCGAAGGTCAGATGATATTCGCCGTCATCCCGTTTCTCCACCGGCAGCGTCCCTTCATAGCTCATATTCGGACGTTGAATGAAGGCTTCATAGCTGTTGAGGTATTCGTAACGATAGGCGATGTTGTTATAGCTGGCCGCCAGTGTGACTAACGAGGTCGTGAAGCGCAGGATCGCGTTGGCGTACAACATGACCTCGCCGATGCCGATGGTACCCTGCATCGCGATGATGCCGATGACCAGATAGGTCATCCCGGAAGCCAGCTGCGTCAGAAAGGTGATGACGCCGTTGATCTTGCCGTTGGTTGTGCCCCAGGCAATATAAAGCCGGGAGCTTATCAGCGTCTTGTCAAAGAGTTCCATCAGGAAATCCTTCATTTGATATAACCGGATATCCTTGCCATTTTGAATACTCATTCCCAGATTGCCGATATACCCGCACATCGCGTTGTTATGGACGTTATCCCGTTTCATTTTCTGAAGCAGTCTTCCTGCTTTCGCGCTCAATCGTGATCCGATCACAATGACCACCACATATACAACGAAAAGGAAGATTAAACAGCCTATCGGCATCCAATAGTCCTGCGCCCGCGTAAAAATCTGAACTAACAAAACAGCGACAAAGACCAAAGAATAAAGCATGGAGAAGAACATCGTCAGAAATTGAAGCAGATCCCGAAGCTGTTCCCCCGTACCGCCACCGCCGTTACTGCCTTGATCCGCCTTGCGGATTTCGTCGATCGTTTCTGCTTTTTCCAATTCTTCATACTCAATCTGATAAGCTTTTTCAAGAACACGCTGACGGATTTTGTATTTCGACAGATCGCGCAGCTTAAGAAAACGTTGATTCAAAGCCTTACTGCTCAACCCCAGAATAACGCTGAAACCGATCATCCAGTAAACGTTCTGCATTGCCTGCGGAAATTGACCGGCGATCAGGAAATTTAAAATCTGAGCGGAGAAGTAAATCGGCAGAAAGGGCACGGCCGCCGTAATCGCAGCGGTCAGGATCAGATAGGCGATCACATGGGGTTCGCTCTTCTGCATCATCCGGATGAATTTACAGGTTTCCTGCCAGGCTGTTTTCAAACTCATAGACTTCCCCTCCTTCCTGATAATATTGGCTTTGAACTTCAAACATCCTGGCATATTTGCCTTTCCACTTCATCAATTCCTCGTGGGTGCCATCTTCCACAATCATCCCGTGTTCAAGAAACAGGATCCGATCGCAGAACTGGGTGGAGGACAGACGATGGGATATAAACAACGCCGTGTGGTCTTCGACCAGATTGTTCACCATTTTATACATCTCGCTTTCAGCGATCGCATCCAGCGCGGCGGTCGGTTCATCCAGGATCAGCATCTTCGCTTCCTTATATAAAGCACGTGCCAGAATCAGCCGCTGAACCTCGCCTCCGGAAAGTTGAATTCCGTCCGCGTTCAGATCTTTTCCAAGATAGGTTTTCTCCTGCAGCGGCAGACGACTGACCTTCTCCCAGAGATTCGCCCGCTTCAATACCTCGACCACTTTTTCGCAATCCGTGTTTTCCAGATTTTTGCCGGAGATGTTTTCAGCGATCGTCACCGACATGATCATCGCATCCTGAAACACCACCGCCAGTTGTTTTTGGAACGCTTCCCGGTTGTTCTCCATTAGCTCCCGGCCATTCAGTAAAATCCGGCCGCTGTCCGGCCGATACAGGCCGCACAACAGCTTGACCAGCGTCGTTTTGCCAGCCCCGTTAATTCCTACCAGCGCAACTTTCTGCCCCGCTGGGATCGTCAGATTAAAATCATCCAGAACCTTGCGTTGTTTGTCATATTGAAACGATACATGATCAAAGGTAATGGCCATGGATTCCGATGCATCCTGAGGTTCCGCATGTTTTGCATGAACCACTTCCGATTCCGTATAATTGCGGTAATAACCAATCCGCATCAGATCGTTGCTCAACAACGATATCATTTCGCTGATTGTGGAAAACCATGTGGAAAAGCCGCTGATCACGCCTAACAGAAAGACAAATTGCGCGATGCTCATACCGTGCATCAGACTCAGAATCAGCCAGCTGTAAGCCGCCAGATCCCGGACCGCCTGAATGAAAATACCCGCCATGTCATAAATAAAATAAGCGCTCCGGACCTTTCCTTCAATCTTTTCCAGCCGGCGGATCAGGCTTCGATAGAATTCAGCCATCCAGTTTCGCATTCCATATAAGCGGATATCCTTCCCCGTTGCCACATTGTAGGTTTCCTTATGCAGATACCAGATTGACCGCACGATCTGACCGGATTCCTCCATGGTCGCCGCTTCTTTTTTCCAGGCATAGCGATAAATAAAATATTGAATTACCGATAACCCCAATAACAGGCCGATCAGCTGAATGTTCGTCTTCCCGATAACCAGAGAGTACAACGTTAAGCCGAAAAGGTTCACGGCCAGCTTGATGTTGTGATGGCAAAAGCCTTCCAAACCATGATCGTTGGACGATAAACATTCCTCCGTTTTCGCAATCTGGATCTGTGTTTTATAATCTTCCACATTCTGATAGTCCCGCGTAATCGTGCTGCGGAACATTTCACTCCAGAACTTTTTTAAACGAAAGAGGATAAACTGTGTCGACGAGCGACTCTCTAAAAAGGTCTGAATCCCGTTGATCACGCCGTAGACTAAAAACGCGCTGAGACAAACGAGGATCAAAGTCTGCACGCCGGCCTGTTGTTCCAGACAGGCAATGATCAGCGATGGCATGAACACTCCGACCAACGGCGTTATCGCAGAGAACAACACCTCGGCGATTCCGTAATAAACTAATTTCCGGTCAAAGTCCCACATTTTGGAATAGACCAGATGATAGGTGCTGCGCACACTGTATTTCATAATGACGCCCCTTCCTGTCGTTATCTTCATTTTGATTATAAAGAAAAACAGTGCCGAATAAGAAAAAAGTGCACGAAATGCAAAATTTCATGCACGAATGGTCTTATAAAGGAAGCATAATTTCCGTGACGAAGATCCCTGGCTCATTCTTGCGGTTGATATACCCGCCGTACTTCTCCACTTCCCGATTGATGCGCAGTAAGCCATGCCCATGGTTGCCTCGTTTGTGCGTGATGTATTCATCATCCATCTTCCGCACCACCTCCGCGGTCGCATTGGCAACGGAGATGTAAAGCTGCTGCTTAAAGACGCCGATATATAAACGGATAAACCGGTCCGACGCCAACCCTTCGCACGCTTCCATCGCATTGTCGATCAGATTTCCCAGAATCACGCACAGATCCAGATCAGCGACAGTAAGCTGACTCGGCACGGTCGCTTTGTAATCCAGCGCGATCTCTTTCTTGATCGCCATCGACAGTTTTGAATTCAGGATCGCGTCGACGTTCAGGTTGCCGCTGTCCACCAGTTCATAGACGTCTTCCAGATCCTGTTCCAGTGCGTTCAGATAGTTCTTCGCTTCCTCGATTTGATTCATCCGCAGCTGGGCTTTCAGATTCTGTAAATGATTGTGATAATCATGCCGCCAGCCGCGCATAATCTGATAGATATTATTGACTTCCTCCATCTGCTGAACCAGAATTTTATTCTGATATTCCATCATCCGGTCTTCATAACTGCGCCGCAGCAACCGCTGGTTTTCGCAGCCGACGCCGTAAAGCAAAAGGCTGATCATCAGAAAAAGCAGAAGCTGATCCTGCAATACACCGCAGCCGACGAGGAAAAGCATACTCACGCCGATCACCGCCAGAATCGCCGGCCGGCTCTGACTTCGCTGCTGTTCAAGGACAAGACAAAGCAGATAAGCAACGCAGAAAAACGGCAGAAAGGAGCGGGTTCCCATATAACTGAGTGCCGCGCCGGCCAGCACCGCCAAATCCAGTGCCAGACTTTTTCGCTGAAACCGCAGCCAGAGCAGAATCATCAGTCCGATTCCCGGCAAACACTCCACAAGATAAACCGCGATCATAAGCCTGTTCCTTTGTTATATTGAATGAACGCCTCGTTGACAATCTTTAACTGCGACCGGGCGACCGGCAGCGTAAACGGACCCGCAGAGATATCCTCACGGCGGATCTGATCCACCTTGGCGATATTGACCAGATACGAACGGTGAATCATCACAAACGTTTCGTCCAGCATCGCCTTCAGCTCCCGGATGCCGATCTTCTCTTTCTGCCGATGATCTTCAAAAACAAGATGACAATAGTGGGCTTCCGCTTCCACATAAATTAGATCATTCAGGTTAATCCGACTTCCGTTTAATAAAATCGAGTGCTGAGCTGCAGATTGAATTTCATCGAGGATCGCGAACAACGCCGTATCCTGAACTGGTTTGATCAGATACCGCAGAGCTTTGACCTCATAACCTTCAAACACATACTCCTTGATCGCCGTTAAAAACAAGATCGGTACCTGCGCGTCAGTCTGACGGATCTTGCGCGCCAGCTCCATCCCGTTCTGTTTCTTCATCTGGATATCGAGGATGATCAAATCAAACGGATATCGGCCGTCGCACTCAAAAAGCATCTGTTCTGCACTTTCATACCAGACCAGATCTGTTTTGCCCCAACGGCCAAGCGATTCTTCCAGAATCGCTTTCTGAGTTTTTTCATCTTCACAATAAGCGATTTTCATAATTTCATTTTATAATGTTCTCGATCTTCGCACAAGCCGGAATTCAAGCGTGAAGGAATAAGCGAGGTCGATTATTTCTGTTTTTATGGAAAACAATCGTCAGATAAATAAAGTGTAACGCCTGTTTCTGATCGCTCCGATTGCATTGAAATCCATTTACGACTGTTTTATGGTTTGAAATTACACATTTTTCTAAAAAGCTACGATAACCAATCCACCTTCGAAGAATAAATGATTCAAGCGATCACGCCTGATCAAAGTAGCGGATTCAACGGCTGAGATCAGGTTCTTACCCGGTTTAGGACAGGAATAGCATTTCCATGCAAAGAAGCAGGCAAGATAAAGCTTGATATAAAACGTTATCTTGCCCGCCCTTTTTATTTTTGCCCAAATCCGATTAAGAACCTGAGATCAGCGGGCTGCCTGTCCTTTTTACGGTTTTGCTTTGCGTAAAAATTAAAAAACAGGCAGAACAAAGCTTGATATCTCTGTCCTGCCTGCTTGTTTGTAAGAAGTTTCAAGTCTTTCCCCCAAATCGGGTGAGAACCTTAAACAACGTCTTAAGTTCAGATTTATTTCAGTTCTGCCGCAGCGTTTTCGCCCGCGACCTTACCAAAGACAACCGACTGGGAATAACCGCCGGACTGCCATGTCACTTCTCCAGAAGCGTACAGACCCTTGACGACAGTGCCGTCTTCGTAGAGAACCTGTGCTTTTTCGTTAGCGACAACGCCGCCCTTGGTCATGTGATTTGCCGGTTCGACGCGAACGCCGTAGTACGGACCTTCCGCATCCAATGCACGGGAAGGAACTTCGCCCAAGACCGCGTTTTCTGCGCCCGCTTCCGCATCTGCGTTGTACTGTTCAATGCTGGCCTTCAACCCAGCCGCATCAACACCCAGCGCTTCCGCCAGTTCTTCAATCGTCTTGCCTTCCGCATAGTAGCCCAGACCGACATGCTTGCGGATCCGATAGAATGAATCGTAGCCCGTCTTATCTGTGATATAGAAAGCCGCGCCATCCAACTGACCCTGAACCATCGCTGCGCGATCCAGTCCGCCGTTGTTGTCGTTCAGCAGTTCGCCGGCTTTGTTGACTAACAGATTCATGTCCGCACCGCCTGTCAGATCCCGGCGTGGAACGATGATGTTGGAGAACACGCTCATCTTGCCCATGTTTTCCATCTGGAAGCCGTTCTTTTCAAAGACTTTGACAAAGTCGCCCGTCGTGCCCATCTGGTTCGACGTATTCATGACTTCGTAGCCCGGAGCATATTCGGCTAACAGCTCCTTGTTGCTGCAGAAGCCGCCGGTCGCGATGATGACTGCCTGCGCATTGATGTCATACGATTCGTTATCGTTGTTTGTGACTTTCACGCCGATGACGTCCTTGCCGTCCAGAATCAGATCTTCACCCTTAGTGCCGGTGCGGATATCGACGCCCAGGTCCTTCGCCGTCTTTTCCAGACCTGCCTGAATGACTTCGCCGGAATACTGGTTGTCTTCCGCCATGTGGTTGGTTCCACCATAGTTGTAGTTCAGCTCGACGCCCATCGCGCGCAGCCAGGCATCCAGTTCGTTTTCCTGGTTGGCCCAGACTTCGATGCGTTCGGCGCTTTCGCCGGATTTCGACTTGCTTTCAATGAAGTTTTCGACCTGATTGACCGTCCATTCCTCATTGCCCGCTTTTTTCTGAGCTTCGGTATTGATGATATCGAAGAAGTTCATATCGAATTTGCCGTTGCCGCTCAGGATATCCAGTTTTTCAACCAGAATCACGTTGGCGTTCGCATTGGTCTGCTTCGCGCCGATGGCTGCCGCTAATCCCGAAGGACCGCCGCCGACAACGACGATATCGCAGGTTTCCGCTTCACGCTGAGACGCTGGTTTTTCCGGTCCCTGCGTGGTCATTGTGATGTCTTCCACATCCATGCCCGCCTGCTTCATCGCATCCGCAACCGCAGCCTTCACGCCAAACGACGAGAATGTCGCAGCCGTCACGCTGTCAACGACCGGCGAGTTGGCTTCCAGAATTCTCTCTTTAATCACCGGGAACGCGCGATCAATGACGACATTGGTTTCGTGGCTGTCCACCAGCTCGATGTCCGTAATCTTCTGATCGGCGATCGTGACTTTCAGATTCATCTCTCCGCCATAACCTGTACCCTTGACGTCATAGACGCCGGAGTTTGCCGTGTCAGGAGTTTTTTCCTGACTTGGTTCCGCAGGCGTATTTGAGCAAGCAGTCATGCTTGCCGCTAATAAACCCGCAAGACCGACCTTCACAAATTTGTTGTTCATGTTTCCTCCTATGTAGATCTCCTCTACAACCCCTATTTTACAGAAATCTCTTCATCCGTCAAGTAAATATAATCACAAAGATTTCACAAAATAAACACAATATATCCAGATCATGGCTTCACTCTGAGGCTTTCTTGATCTTTCTGGAATCATTTTCAGGAACTGAAAAGTTTTTGGAAATGAAAAGAAACCCGCTTTCTGCTCGAAAACGGGTCTTTTTTGCTTTATTTTCGCATTTCTTCGCGGACTTCGCAGAAGCAGCGGACAATCGTGTCGATGTCTTCGCGGGTATGCGCGGCGCTGACCTGCGTGCGGATCCGGGCTTTCCCCTTCGGGACGACCGGATAGGAGAAGGCGACGACGTAGATGCCTTTGTCCATCATCCGTCTGGCCATTTCCCCGGCGGTCTTTTCATCATAAAGCATAACCGGCACGATTGGATGCACGCTCGGGATGATATCGAATCCGGAGTCCGTCATTTTCTGACGGTAATAAGCGGTGATGTCTTCAAGATGATCGCGCAGCGAGGTATCGGCTTCCAGAATCTTGAAGACTTCCAGCGAAGCGGCGACGATGGCCGGCGCCAAGGTGTTGGAGAACAGATACGGACGGCTGCGCTGACGAAGCAGATCGACAATTTCCTGACGCGCCGCCGTAAAGCCGCCGGAAGCCCCGCCTAACGCCTTGCCCAGCGTGCCGGTGATGATGTCCACACGCCCTTCCACGCCGCAGTATTCCGCCGTTCCCCGGCCATGCTTTCCGACAAAGCCGGCGGAATGACTGTCGTCGACCATGACCAGCGCATGAAATTCGTCGGCCAGATCGCAGATGGATTTCAGATCGGCGATGATGCCGTCCATTGAGAACACACCGTCGGTGGCGATCAGCTTAATCCGTGCTCCGGCTTCCTCCGCAGCGATCAGCTGCAGCCGCAGATCGGCCATGTCATTGTTTTTATAACGGAAACGCTTGGCTTTGCATAAGCGCACGCCGTCGATGATGCTGGCATGATTCAGCTCATCGCTGATCACAGCGTCCTCCGGTCCCAGAATTGTCTCGAACAGACCGCCGTTGGCATCGAAGCAGGAGGAATACAGGATCGTATCGTCCATGCCCAGAAAGTGCGAAATCGCCGCTTCCAGCTGTTTGTGGCTGTCCTGCGTACCGCAGATAAACCGCACGGAAGCCAGACCGTAACCCTTTTCCTCATACGATTTCTGTGCCGCCTGAATCAGACGCGGATCGTTGCCCAGACCGAGATAGTTGTTCGCGCACATGTTGATGACCTCACGGCCATCTTCCAGTCTCACATGCGCGGATTGGGGTGTGACGATCGGACTTTCACCTTTGAACAAACCGGCTTCTTTAATGTCTTTAACTTCCTGAGCGTAATAGTGCAGCGCTTCAATCTTATTCATTCTTTTTCCTCCTTCTGCAGCGAACTCCAGTCCAGCACCACTTTGCCGGATTGTCCGGAGTTCATCGCCGCGAATCCTTTTTCATAATCCTGAATATCGAACCGATGAGTGATCACAGCGTCGATGTTCAAGCCGCTCTGCAGCATCGTCGACATCTTATACCAGGTTTCCCACATCTCCCGGCCATAGATGCCCTTGATCGTCAGCCCGTTGAAAATGACTTTTTCCCAGTTGATCCGGGCGTCCGCTTTCTGTAAGCCCAACAGCGCGATCTTGCCGCCGTTTTTCATGTTGTCGATCATGTCGTTGAAGCCGGACTGCGCGCCGCTCATCTCCAGACCGACGTCGAAGCCTTCCTTCATGCCCAGTTCACGCATCACCTCCGGCAGCTTCTCCTGAGCGACGTTGACCGTGCGGGTCGCTCCGAGCGTCCTGGCCAGGTTCAGGCGGTATTCGTTGACATCGGTCACGACCACATGCCGCGCTCCGACATGGCGGGAGATCGCCGCCGCCATGCATCCGATTGGCCCGGCGCCGGTGATCAGCACATCCTCGCCGATCATATTGAACTGCAGTGCTGTATGCACCGCGTTGCCTAACGGATCGAAGCATGAATATAATTCCTCGCGGATCGACGGATCGCAATGCCACGCGTTTTTCGCCGGAATCACGAGGTACTGCGCGAACGCACCGTTGCGGTTGACGCCGACGCCCTGGGTGTTGCGGCATAAATGCGGCTGTCCCGCCAGGCAGTTCCGGCAATGGCCGCAGGTGATATGCCCTTCCCCGCTGACAAGGTCGCCAACCTGAAAGCCCTCGACATTTTCGCCAACCTCGACGATTTCCCCGACATACTCATGCCCGGCGGTCAAGCCGATCGGAATCGTATGCTGTGCCCATTCGTTCCAGTTATAAATATGCACGTCGGTGCCGCAGATCGACGTCTTGCGGATTTTGATCTTCACGTCATTTTTGCCGCATTTCGGAATTGGTACCTGTTTCAGCGTTAAGCCGACGTCTGCCTTATCCTTCACTAAAGCCCACATCCATTTTCCTTCGCTCATCTTGTTCCTCCTTCATTCTTGTAAGCGGTCTCTTTGATTTTATAGTGCCTTAGTTTCCAATGAAATGCAAGACACTTTTTTAAATTTGTCCGCAATATAAAGACAGTTCTTCGATTTATCCGCGATGCTTTCTGAAATTTGTGAAAACTCGCTGAAAATGAAAACTTTCCTCTGATTTACGCCCGGCTTATCTCTGCTTTTTTCATGATTCGACAAAATTCGGCAACAATAAAAAGGAGAAAGGAGGAATCGTGATTGAAAATCGAAGCTAAAAACACGAAGCGACAGCACCGGAGTTCCCGCCTGCCAATCCTGTTGTTCAGCATGGCAGGAATCGGCGCAGCAGTGGCCGGATCCCTGTTTCTGAGCACACAAGGCTGGTCAGAAACCACGCGCCCCAGCTTTCTGGAAGCAGAAGACCGGCAGTTGGATCAGGCGCTGCATGAAAAACAAGACGCGGCAGAAATTGTCGTTTTCTATCCGCAGGAACCGCAGGCTGTCCAAGCCACAGCCCGGCAGCAGGCTGGCTTGTTGATGAGCGCGTTGTCAACGGCATACGCCGAGTGGCCGGCTGCCAGTCAGGAAGATCCAAAACCGATCCTGATCAAAGCGGATTATCATACTGAAGCTTTGGCGCAGAACACCATGTCGGTTGTCTATTTAATTCAGAAAAAAGTCGGCGATCATATCGAGGAAGAACACTGGGGTTACATGCTTGATCAACAGACAGGGGAATTGATCGGCGCAGAACAGGCTTTCGATCAAACCGGGCTGGAGCGGATCTCCGCGCTTTTCCGGGATGCGATGAAAAATCAGGAGGCTACCCGCTCCCTCGCATACACGCTGCCGTTTATTCAGGCCAGCGCCCCTACGGCAGAGAATTTCTCCCGGTTTTATTCTGAGGGAGATCAACTGACATTCCTCTTTGATCTTCCCGTCCCCACAGAGACGTTAAAGGAAAACGGCGAGGCTGAACGGGAAGAAGAAACAAGCCACGACGAAGTCAATATTGACGCAGAAAGTAAATTGGATAAAAGCAAACAGGAAACCTCGGAACAGGAATCAATCCATCTGGACCCAGAAAGTCCGCTGCAATGGTCGCTGGACCGGGCGCAGCTGGGTTCTCATTTTCTGTTAAAACCTGCGGAAGACAGCGGGAATCTCTTCATTCCTCCAAGAACTGTCGATCCTGACCGGCCGATGGTGGCGCTCACCTTCGACGATGGTCCGCACCCCAAGAATACGCCGCGGATTCTGGAAGCTTTGCGAGCCAGCGACGGGGCATGTACATTTTTCATGGTCGGGACCAACGTCGAGCTTTATCCGGACGTTGTCAAAGCGGTTGCGGAGAGCGGCAGTGAAATCGCGTCGCATACTTACAGTCATCCGAATCTGACAAAACTGTCCAACGATCGCCTGAACTATCAGCTAAACCGCGTCAGCGAACTGGTCAGCGAGTTAACCGGCCGCCAGATACAGGTCAAAACGCTGCGTCCGCCCTACGGCGCTGTCAGCGAACAAGTCAAAGAGGCTTCCGCTTTGCCGCTGATCTTGTGGAGCATGGACACGCTGGACTGGAAAACCCGCGATGCACAGAAAACGATCAGCCATGTCCTTGAAAACGTGGAAGACGGCGATATCATTCTGATGCATGACATCCACGCGGAATCTGCGGACGCCGCCGCAGCGATTATCCCGCAGTTGACCGCGATGGGTTATCAGCTTGTCACCGTTCAGGAACTGATGGAAGCAAAGGGACTGGAAATGCTTCCGGGGCAGAAGATTTTCAGCGGTCATCCTGCTTCGCAATAATGGATCGCAAAGCGCCAGCTTGCTTTAAAAGACCGGCCGCAAGCTTCTGATTGCCTTGCGCAGACAAGCTTGCATGGTTAAAAACAATCCATGAACATTGAAAAAAGGCATATCCCCGTCTGACGTTCGACGCTTGGATATGCCTTTTTGATTTTCAGTTTACGATTCAGTTTCTTCCAGACAATGAATCAATTCCAGAATCCGGTTCAAATCCTGCGTACCGGAATACTGAATCACGATCTGTTTCTTATCGACCTTGACGCGGGTCTGCAGCTTGTTCTGCATGACTTCCTCAACATACAGCAGATTCGGGTCTTCCGCCTTTTTGGCGGCCTTCGGTTTCGGTTTTTCCTGCCGTTCCTTGACCAGCCGTTCCACCTCGCGCACAGACAGACCTTCCTCGGCGATCTTCATCGCCAGATCATAGGCTTCGCCCTCATCCTCAATCGTGACTAACGGGCGCACATGCCCCATTGACAATTTATTCTCCGTGACCAGCTGCTGGACGGATTTCGGCAGCTTTAACAGCCGCAGGGTGTTGGTGACGTGTTCGCGGGATTTCCCGACGCGCTGGGCCAGTTTTTCCTGCGTGTAGTCCAGCCGTTCGATCAGGCGCTGATATGCCTGAGCTTCTTCAATCGCGTTCAGGTCTTCGCGCTGGATGTTTTCCAGCAGCGAGATTTCCATCATCTGTTCTTCGGTGAACTCCATGACGATCGCGGGAATCGTCTTCAATCCTGCCTTCTTACTGGCGCGGACGCGGCGTTCACCGGCGATCAGCTCGTAGCCTTTGACCGATTTGCGCAGCAATACCGGAGTGAAGACGCCATGCTCCTTGATTGACTGAGCCAGCTCGCCGATCTTCTCGTCGTCGAATATTTTACGCGGCTGGTAGGGATTCGGCCGGATCTCCGACAGCTTGATCTCGCTCTGACGGCTTTCGTCGCCCTGCTGGATCTCCTCGATCACATTGCTTAAATCCTCGCCGAAAATGGCTCCCAGGCCTTTCCCCAGCCGGGCTTCATCCTTTTTCATTGGCTTTTGCCTCCTTTGCGTTATAGGAAATGACTTCCTTTGCTAACGATGCGTAGGCCTTGGCTCCTTCCGATTTTACGTCATATTCAAAAATCGTGGCGCCGCGGGAAGGCGCTTCCGACAGCTTGACGTTGCGCGGAATATACGTTTTATATACCCGCTCCTTGAAATACCGCCGGACTTCCTGCTGGACTTCGACGCTCAGCTTGGTCCGCGCATCAAACATCGTCAATAATACGCCTTCGATCATCAGTTTATTGTTGAAAAGACGCTGTACCAGACGAATTGTCGACAACAGCTGCGTCAAGCCTTCCAGCGCATAGTATTCACATTGCACCGGGATGATCACCGAATCCGCGGCCGTCAGGGCGTTGGTGTTCAGCAATCCCAGCGAAGGCGGACAGTCGATGATGATGTAATCGTAATCGTTCTTCACGGCGACCAGTTTGTTTTTCAGCAGCTTCTCGCGGCCGTATTTGTATTCAACCATTTCCAGATCCGCCCCGGCCAGGTCAATCGTCGCCGGCAGGATATCCAGCGGCGGAATCTTCATGGTTTTCACAGCGTCTTTCACTTCCACGTCACTCATAATGACGTCGTAAATACTTTTTACAAAGCTCTGGCGGGTCGCGCCGACGCCCTGTGTCGCATTGCCCTGCGGGTCAAAATCGACCAGTAATATTTTTTTGCCGAGATAGGCCAGTCCGGCGGAGAGATTGATGCTCGTCGTCGTTTTTCCGACGCCGCCCTTCTGATTGGCGATGGCAATGATTTTTCCCATTTTTTCACATCCTTTTATCTTGATTTAATCCTCACTCGGTATTCACAGAGCATAATTGTCCCCCAGCAAGGTAGGCGAACCTTCCTGTCTTACAGGCAATCTGTTTTATCCATCGCCTGTTGACCTCTGGCCTGTTTTTGTCAGGACCTTCCTTAAAAGTATGGGGTTTATTCCTTATTTATTGGGAAACTTAATGATAATCCGGACGTCGTTGTCCGTTTCTGCTTCCTCAGTTTCAATCGCGATCCCGGTGCGGCGAACCATCTCCACCGCCTGGTAAATTGTGTTCACCGCGATTTTAATATTGCGGGCAAATCCTTTGAAGACCGGTTTCTTCGCTTCAGTTTTCGGCTGCGGTGCTTCTTTCATGCTGGTGATCAGCTGTTCTGTCTGACGGACGTTCATGCCCTTCTTTACGATTTTTTCATAGACTTCCCGCTGCTTTTCCGGCTCCACCGAAAGCAGCGCCCGCGCATGGCGTTCCGTAATCTTACGGGAGGAGATACCTTCCTGAATTTCATCCGGCAAATTCAATAACCGCACCTTGTTTGCGATCGTGGACTGGGATTTTCCCATTTTGGACGCCAGTTCTTCCTGCGTCATGCCGGCAGAGCGCATGATCTGGATGTACGCCTTGGCTTCTTCGATGGAAGTCAGGTTCTCGCGCTGAATGTTTTCCACTAACGCCAGCTCCGCTAATTTTTGTTCGTCGGCGCTCATGACATTGCATGGAACTTCGCTGTATCCGGCCAGAATGCAGGCTTTGTAGCGGCGTTCCCCGGCAATGATTTCATACCCGTCTTCGTCTTCCCGAACCGTGATTGGCTGGATCAGCCCATTCTCCCGGATCGACTGCGCCAGCTCCATCAGCGCGTCTTCGTTAAATTCCAGCCGCGGCTGGTGACGGTTGGGATGAATCTGCTCGATTGATATTTCCCGAACTTCTCTCATAAAAACACTCCTTTACAACGGACTCTTTTTGATTTTCGCATAGGCGCGCGGATACTGCGGCGGCGTGGTTCTGACCTTGCGGTAGGTCAGATTGACGCGCGCTGAGCCGTCCTGCAGATGGACTTCCTCGGCCTTTTCCAATTCCGCGCCCAGAATTTTCGTCGCTTTTTCCGCCTCGGCTTGTTCTTCAAATCCGGCGGCCCCCTTCATGGCGACAAAGATTCCATTCTTTTTTACTAACGGCAGACACAGCTCCGACAGCACGCGCAGATTGGCGACGGCCCGCGCCGTGACCAAATCAAACGATTCGCGATGTTCTTTCGCGTAGTCCTCAGCCCGGACATTCAAACATTCAACATTGTCCAGCTGAAGCTCGCGGCATACTTCCTTGAGAAAAACAACCCGCTTGTTCAGCGGTTCTAAAATTGTGATCTTCATTTGAGGATTCATAATTTTTAACGGCAGGGAAGGAAAGCCCGCGCCCGCCCCGACGTCGCACAGGTGGACAGCGTCCAGCGCCATGCCGGCAAACGGAACCAGCGAATCATAGAAATGCTTTTCCAGCACTTCCTCCCATTCCGTGATGGCAGTAAGATTTATTTTTTCATTCCATTCCCGCAGCAGCTGCGCATACCGCACAAACTGATTCTGCTGAAGAGCGGAACATTCGATTTTCTTTTGCCGACAGGCTTCGATAAATTCTTCCCATTTCATACTGCATCCTCCGCATGGGTTATTATAGCAAAATTCTCTCCTGTTCTAAAGCACTTCTTCCCATGAAATTGATGTTTCATCGTTTTTCATCGCCGGGATTTTGCTTTCTTCTGAAACACGTTATGAGTTTTTACATCAGGAGTTTTCTTTGATGAAGAAGTTCTGCCTTCCTTTTCGGATTCTTTTCCGACTGAACTGTCTGATCAAGCGGCGGCAGGAAGCGCTGCATCTGTCTTTTGCGGATGCCGGATTGATTTCGATCTGACTTTCGCGGGTTGGCTTCATAAAGCCATTTCCTACAAGGTTTTCCTTTGCGGCCGGACTTTGATCGCAACGGTGAAAGATCTGTTTTGTTCCTTATACTAAATAAGGAGAAACTGCCGCGGATCGGGAATCCGGTTTGCCTTTCTTCAGCGATTGTGATACCCTGTTTTTAACGGATTTTTTCAGAGAGGAAAGGAGAAACCACAGATGAAGGACAGAAAACCAATCCGGCTGATCGCCAGCGATCTGGACGGCACGTTATATCATGGAGCGCAGGAACTGGGGAAAATGACGCCGGCCAACCGGGATGCGATCATCCGCTGGAAGGATGCGGGCAATCGGTTTTTGATCGCCACGGGAAGACGGGCATGTACGCGTGAGGAAATCATCCGCGATTACGCTGTCGACTGCGATATCATCGCCTGCAACGGCGCCAAGGTGATACTGAACGACCAGCTTTTATGGAGCCGGGAAGTCATGCCGCCGGAGCTGAACGAGCTGTGCGATTTGTGCGAACCCTTTCGCGATGAACTGGATTTCGTATTGGATATCGACATCACCGAGCGGATCACCTATCAGGCTGACAGCCTGATTCAAAAGCGATTCCCAGAAGATCTTTACCTGCGGCAGGTCCGCGATTATTTGAACCAGCCGCAAACCGCGTATCCCAATAAGATTTTTATGATCCTGGCCGATCCGGCAAGGCTCCCATTTTTCCTGGATTACTTCGGCAAACATTTCCAAGGCCGGCTGGCTGTGACCAGCAGCGGTCCGGATCTGGTGGAAATGAGCTGTGCAGGCTGCAGCAAGGGAGCTGCTTTATTGGAGATTCTGGATCGGTTAGGTCTGGATCGGAAACAGGCCGCCGCCATCGGCGATGAACAGAACGATCTGGATATGCTGCAAAGCATTCCGTATGGCTTCGCGATGAATTCAGCCCGCCCGGCGATCAAAGCTCAGGTTTCTTATTCTGTCGATTCGGTCCATGATTTGATCGACGCCTGTCTGCGGTACAATGCGGCATGCGAACAGCCGTCCGCCGCAAATGATCGAAATTTTCCCGAAATCTTTCGATCTTCCCACGCTTCAATTTACTAAACAATTCCTCTCGGACTTGTCTCTGGTCTTCAAATTTCAGTCTTTCCCGTAAAAAACGCAGGTCTGTTTTCAGATGCAGCATAGATCGTAATAAAAGGAAAAAACAATCATGAAAAATAAACTGTTCCGCGCTTTGGCGCTATCCAGCCTTGTTGCCCTGTTCACTGCCTGTCAATCCACACCAACCGCCACAGCGCCGTTAAGCGTGTCGCCGCACACGCTTTCCGAAGATACCCAGACTCTGCTTGATTTAATGCCGCAAGGGGATTCCACCTTCTTTTTTGATTTGCACCTCAACGAGACCGTCGATGGGCTGGAAGTTCAGAGCTGGACGTTAAACGCGGATCATCAATGGCAGGAGGAGGCCGGCGGCGGAACCAGCGGGATGCTTGAACACGACGATAAAATCCTGATGATTCAGGTTTTAGCCGATCAGTCCCGCTTTGCCTGGTCTTGCGGCGGCGTGTCTTCCCCGGGCGTCCCGATTGGCGAAGACGGTGCTTATTTCACTTCAGACTGGGGAGCACGCGGAACGGATCGTCTGGATGAAACCATCGACGTTCCGTTGAACCAACCGGTGCCGCTGCTTTTGATACTTGAAAAAGATGGCGGCAGCGATGGACAGCTTTCAATGGAGGTCAACGATCTGATGCAAAGTTTAGAACACCCGGAACAGGTCGATGCCGACCGGGCTTTGTTGATCACCGTCAAGTTTCGATAAAGGAAATTCAGATCATCCATTTTTAAAGAATGAAGATCGAAGGTTTTGGCGTTTATGCCTGAACCTTTTTTGATGTAAATTGCCAACGCGAACAGGATTTCTTTCTTCTTTCTTCATTAAAAGCACTGTTTCGCACGAAGAAGCAGGTACAATTTTTACAGTAAACCAGAAAAAAGCCTGGTTCGCCCAGGTTTTAGTACAAAGCAATGTCCGCTTCAGTTTGAAGCATTGCCACAAATTCAGTTGTTTTCCATTTTTGCCAAGTAGATTATCCTTGTTCAGCTTATTTTCTATACTGAACATGTTCAATGACTAGAAATAGGACAGTCATTATAAATGTCAAGCTATTCAGTATTATAAAAACGTTCGCCAAAAAATCCATATCTCTGAAGATATAACTTGTCAGAACGGAGCACAGGAGTAATAATGCAAATATTGCGCTTTTTTTACAGTAAATTCACTCTCATTCTTTAACATGGGAAATCTGATTTTTATTTTTTAACAACTTATAGATTCGTATCTGTGTATACGCAATCCTTTTGCCAAGCCAGATCTTTTCCGCCTTAGTAAGCAAGGAAAACATGATCCGCCAGGAAAACAGAACTATTGCCGCAAAGTATACGTCGCCTGTTGCCGAACTTCCTCTTTTGGAAGCAGCGCCCGGACAGCGTGCAGTAGTTCAAGTACCCCTTCCCGCTGCCCTTCGTCAGGAAGAGTCACGGTGATCAACGTCAGCTGTGCGCCGCAAATAATCTGGGCCGCAAGCTGAAGTTCGTCCTTGGACGCATACCAGCCATACCGACAGATGCCCTCACCCGCCTGGAATTCCTCGATGTCCGAGACTTTCTCAAATCCTTGCTCAAAGAAAATCGCATCTCCCTGATTGCGGGAAAACCCGATGATCTGCCAGAGCGGACAGAGCGGGTCGCTTCCATCTGTCCATAAATTGATTCCCCGGCCTTGTTCCGTCTGCTTATATTCATATTTATATTTCCCAGGGAATACAAACTTGACGTTGCCGAAATCCTGCGTGATCCGGTCCCGGCGATACCCGATCTTTGTTTCATAGCACAGCTCAGGAACCCCTGTCAGATCCAGCGGGTCTTTGCCATCCAGCTGACAAAGCTTGTAGTACGCTTCAATCGGAAATGGCAGCGTTCGGTCCATCATCAGCGCCTGTTCCAGATGGGAGAAGATAAATTCGTTGGTCTGCCGATCCAGCTCACTGCGGGAAGACGGCGCGAAATAACAATGCTCCCACAACTGGTTCAACGCACAGTTCCGGTAATACAGTGCGTCCTTGATCGGATTCTTCCAGATAAAGAACTGATCGGCGAATGACTCGATGCCGTCTTCCAGCTTCTCAGCCAATGCGGAAATTGAAAATCGACCCATGTGCGTGATGATCGTGCCAGGAATTTCCCGGGGCATATATTGATTCAGATCCCAGCATAAGCACAGGCTGGTATATTCATCGTCTTCCATCTGATGAATCGGAATCGTCGTCAGCGTTGCCAGCCAGGGATAAAAATGATCCTCTACCATTTTCTTAAAATCATGGTAGATCATATATTCCGCTTCATCCTCAAACAGAATTTCAAGATTCAGCCGATCCGCCAGCGTCTCAATAAAATCAGCGGCCGCTTTGTGCAGCCCCGGTCCGGCCGGTGTCGTCACGCACTCACCTGACATGATCCAATGATTCATCTCTTCCTGTTGGAATTGAATTTCCAGAATTCCAATCGGGCAGAACGATAAGCTCACGCTGTTTTCATCCGGAAAAGCCGGGATGTTCCACTGTTCCGCCAAGTCCATAATTTCTTCCCGGACTTCACTTACATCCTGAATCTGAGCCTCAAACGAAAGTCCAATACTCATCGCCAACCCTCCTGTTCTTTCTTTTTCTTATTATAACATATTCCCCACGCCGCATTTCCATCCGCAAAGAAAAGCGAGCTTCCATCTTTCCCTCGATGTGCCCGCTTGTTTCGCTATGATTCTGTTTTGTTATTCAGCCGCACTCTTTCCAATCACAAACGCGTACGCCCGTCCCGGCTGCGGATTTAATTCTTTATAGACGCTGTCCACCTCGGTAAAATCATGCACCGGTACATAGATTACATCTTCCCAGGTCAGTTCCGGATTGTGACAGACGAGGAAGTCCTCAACCGCGATCCGATGATCATGAACGCCGACGATCGTGATATGATAGGACGTTTCATCTAATTCATTCCAGCCTTCCAATAAGCCCCCCTGCGGCAGCGGATCTTTATACAGAAACAACAGATATTCCGAACCGTCGCGGCCGCCGTAATAGAAAGAATGTCCGATGAATGTTTTTCCATCCTGTGCCTTGTAGAGAAGCACGATGCGCTCAAATTCATCCAGACTGGTTTTGACTCTAAACGTTTCAATCATTGTTCATCACCTCTTGATTTCAGTATAAATAGCCTGCCCCAAAAGCTCAACTATGATTTTTCAGGTTTACTAAACCTTCCTTATTTTACAGAATGGATTTTTTCCCTTTCATTCTTCTGTATTTCAAAGATCGCTTCCCTTTTACAAATTTCGTTGGTAAGATGGAAGCAGGAATTTGTGTGATTTACGAAAAAAAGTGTGGCTTGCCTTATCATCCAAAGAAGAAGTTAAAGGTTAAAGCGGTCTGATTATTTCCCGGGAAAGTGCTTGATTCAAGTTCTCTGACTCTGATTTATGGAATTCAAATAACCGCTGTCCTCAGCACATGTCCGGGAAATTCAAAGAACACAACGACTTCGTTCATAAGGAGGAATTTTGATGTTCACTTCTGCTCGCAGCGCTCAAGTTGCCGTCAACGGCGATAAGATGAATTATCTAGTCTTTGGAAAAGGTCCAAAAACACTGGTCATTCTGCCCGGATTAGGCGATGGACTGACCCCGGTTCATGGTCAGTTTCAGGCACTCGCTTTTGCGTTCAGCTACCGACGGATTGCCCGGCATTTCAAAGTTTATTTGTTCAGCCGCCGCAATACGCTGCCCCCAATCTATTCCACGCGGCAGATGGCTGCCGATCAGGCGCTTGCCATGAAAGCTTTAGGCATTAAAGCCGCCGCCGTTCTGGGCGTGTCGCAGGGTGGGATGATCGCCCAGTACCTCGCGATTGATTATCCAGAGCTTGTCAGCCGCCTTGTTTTGGCCCTCACCACAGCACAGCCCGGACAAACAACTCGCGCCACCCTCCAAAGCTGGATCCACATGGCAAAACAGTCGGATTATTCTGGTTTGATGACGGATACGGCTGAAAAGTCTTACTCCGACGCCTATCTCAAAAAATACCGCCGGCTCCTTCCTCTGCTCAGCCGATGGGGGAAACCCCAAACCTTCGACCGGTTTCTCACGCAGGCTCAGGCTTGTCTTGATCATGACGCGCTGGAAGAAATCCATCGGATCTTTTGCCCGGTCTTCGTGATCGGAGGCGAGTGTGATCACATCGTCGGTGTTCAGGCTTCCCGCGATCTGGCTGAAAAGCTGAACACGGCATCTCTTTTGATTTATCCGGGCTTGGGTCATGCCGCCTATGAGGAAGCCGGTGATTTTCAACAACGGATCCTTGATTTCTTATCTCACGCATAACGATCTGCCAAGGTTGTCCCCTCAGATCATCATAGTCTGGCGGTGCATCAGTGCAAAAGAAAGACTCCCCCTCATGCGGATTTCTGTCAATCCGGTTGAGCGAGAGTCTTTTATACTGCTTTCAATTCTTGATTCTAAGCTGATTTCCTTGACAGTCCGCTTAATAAGCCAGCGTCGTGCCCCACTGTTCTTTATCCAGTCCGGACCAGACGATCACATGTCCCATGCCCTGACGCTCGTTGATCAGCACGGCGTCAGACGGTCCCATGTAATCCTCATGCGCGATCATCACGGTGAACTGATCGGCGCCCTTCTGGATCACCCAGCCTTCCGCGACCGATTTCGCAAACGGACGATCCTGCCGGCTGACCAGACTGACCGGAGCCGGCACCGCGAAGCACGGCGCTTTTTCCCCTTTCGGGTTGAGTGAGAAAATCGTTGTGATCGAAGTGAAACCCGCTTCGTTCAGCTCGGTTTCCAACATGACCGACGGCGTCGTCGTATTGTAATGCAGCGACAGCCGCGTGTCCGTCAGCCGGACTTCAGCCTTCTCCGCCAGCGTCAGCACTTCGCAGTCGCTGTTGTTCAACATCAGTCCCGCCGTCTGCCCTTTTAACATAACCTGAGCATCCGGCGAGAAATGCCAGCGCTGCACAATTTTATGCTTATCCTGCGGGTTGGCATAAATCTCGTCATGGACAAGAATCAGATCTTCCCGCAGCCAGACCACCTTCCGGCTGAGCACCGCGCTGCCGGTTTCCAAATCCATGTAACCTAACGCCGCCCCCTGCGCCAGCCGGAAGCTGCTGGCTTGACTCATCTGTGTGTTCAGCGACCAGGAGCGCTTATGATATCCCCAGGAACGCTTGCATTGAATTGACGGCTGATCGTCCAGCTCGATGACATTGTGCGCTCTCGGGCCTTTAAACTCATACCGTTCCGGCTTATCGACATACGTCAGCCGGCCGCTGTCGCGCACGATATCCTCGCCGCGGTAAAACAGATCGACATGCAGCTTGTCCTCATGGGCATGCCCGCCGCCATGGACGCCGTTGGTGAAATGCAGCCACGTTTGATCCGCGGAATCATCACTGTGCCAGAAAATATGTCCGCTGTCCGGGAAGATGACGCTTCGCTTGCCGGAGGGGATAGCCGGCATGTCCGCATACGCCTTCGCCGCTTCCGCGCCCAAATCAAACACACAGTCAAAATCAAACTCCGGATACCCGGCGGCTTTCCAGGCTGGATTGTTGAAGCTGACGGCTGCTTTGGTGATGATGTCGCGCACGTCGATATCGTCGCTGTCGCCCATCGCCATTTCAATCCCATCCGGTTTGCGGTGTTCGACGCAGAAGTCGATCATTTTCGCCAGCCGTTCATTATATCCAAAAGGCAGCTCGATACCGTTGCGGTCGGCCAGAATCTTCACTTCCAGAAAATCCTGCGCGACCTCGTTGTGATACATCGTCGATTGTTCCCAATGCACGCCGTCCGGATACACCTGCCGCTGCAGCTGCAGATCCAGCCGGCGCAGCGCTTCCCTGCGCATTTCCTCACTGAACGGATGTTCCGGCATCAACAAGGCTGCCGTAAACAAGCCGTGGTTTTCCAGCACGCCCCAGTTGGAAATGATCTTCGTGCTGTTCCAGACTTCGGCGATGAACTTTTCCTGCTCGAGGATTGATTCCTCAAACAACGAACAGAAACTGTCGGTCAGCGCCGGACTGTCGCGGAACAGACAGAAAGCCTTGATCCACAGGTTCATTCGGATTCCGGTTTCCAATGTCCGGCAGGCGTTGGCACAGTCCGGATCGCGCAGGTTGATCTGGCAGATCCAGCTCTTGCATTGTTTGACGAACGCCTCGGCGTATTTCTCATCGCCGGTCAGCACATACGCCTGTCCCATCGTGATCCAGAAATGATGGCGGTTAAACGCAAAGATCCATTCCGGGTCATCCGCCGGCTGATGCAGCCAGTTGATTTCCTTTTCAAACACGACCGGAATTTCCGTGTATTCCATATCCCAGCGCAGATCGAAACGGAAGCTCTGTGCGCAGGCTTCGTCCGCCCGGGCGATGATCTTGTCAATCTGATCCTGCGCGCAATGGGTTAGAACATAGTCCTTCACCGCCGCGGTGTCATTGACAAAAAATTGTTTCTTCTGTGCAAAAAATTCGCTTTTCTTCATGCTTTGCTCCTTACCAATACCGATTCCAGTCCGTCACCATCCGCGTCAGGGCTTCCATATAATAGTAGTCGCCCCAGCTGCAGCACTCGTCGACGCCTTTGTTGCGGCAGGTGTTGGTCGGCGTGTGGCGGTTATAGGTGCTGTGAAGCAGGATGCCGTTGGTCGAATCCCAATCCTTAACCTCATAGTTGTCGATCAATGATTTCATCATCTGATACGCAAGTCTCGTATAGTATTCCGCTTCTTCTTTGTCCAGCACTTTCGCCGCTTCCAGAAAGCCGCAGATCACAATCGCCGCTGAAGAGGAATCGCGCGGTTCACTGCTTCCGTCGGTAAAATCGAAGTCCCAGAACGGAACCAGATCCTTCGGCAGATGGCGCAGATAGTAATCGCTGATGTGGCGGAACAGCTCCAGGTATTCCGGATCCTGCGTATATTGATAGCTCAGAATCGTACCGTAAACGCCCCAGGCCTGCCCGCGTGCCCATGCGGAATTATCGCGGTTGCCCTGATGCGTGACGCCCTTGAGCGGCAGGCCGGTTTCCGGATCGAAGAAATACGTGTGGATCGTTGAGTAATCCTCACGCACGACACACTTCATCGCCGTGCGGATATGCTTGTGCGCGATGTCCGCAAACTTCGGATCACCGGTGACCTCGCTCGCCCAGTACAACAGCGGCAGGTTTAACAGACAGTCGATAATCAGCCGGTAGCTGTCCTTATCGCCCATCTCGCCCCAGGCCTGAATGAATTCGCCTTTTTCCTGAAAGCGGGTGATCAGCTTCTCCGCCGCCATGATCGCCGCTTTCTTCGCCGTTTCATCACCGGTCAGTTTGTAGCCCGCGACGCAGGAGAGGGAGTACAGGAAGCCAAGGTCATGATGATCGACGCTGAATTCCTCATTGATCCGCTTGTAGAAGTCCTCCACCTGAATCAGTGCGGCATACTTGAAGATGTTCTTTTTCGTGTGTTCATAAGCCAGCCAGATCTCGCCAGTCCAGAAGCCGTTGGTCCAGTCCATGTTGATGATCGGCTGGTAGAATAAATCGGTGCTGCTGGCAGCCTGATATTGATACGTGAACGCAGGCAGGTTTTTTTCTACCTGAGCGCAGGCACGGTCCAGCGCGGCGGTGATTTCTGCTTTTGCCGCCAGGGGTTTATCTAAAAATTGAATACGGTCCATGAACGGGAAACCTCTCTTTCTTCTCTGTCTTGAGTTTATCATCATTTTTCGCTATGATAAATAGGAAGGTTAAGGTTTTTTTGTATAAATTAAAGAAAGAAGGAAGGGAAATGCAGGATTTCAGCGTGACGTTCCGCTATGCAATTCAACGGGAATGTACTTTAGAATGGCGGGTGAATCGGGATCGCATCGACTACAACAACCTTGTGTTCATATTAAAGGGAAAAGCGTTGTATAAAACTGACGATAACGAACAGGTTCTGACTGAGAATCAGGTGCTTTTAATCCCGGCGGGCAGTCTGCGGGAGGCGGAGCGGTTTGCGGAGGAGCCGCTGACGCTGCAATCCTTTGATTTTTTCAGCGATCAGCCGCTGCCGGCCTTGCCTCAGCCGGTTCTGACCCTGGATTCGCTTGATTTCTATCTGCCGTTGTTTCAGGATTTCAACCGGCACTGGCTGACGGAAAAGCCGTTGTCCCGGCTGCATTGCAAAGCGGTGTTCTATCAGATTCTGGACGAGCTGTACCAGACGGCCTGGGCGCAGCAGGAGAATCCGCATGTCCGGCAGATGAAAAGCTACATCGAATCGCATCTGACGCAGACCATCACGATGGAGGATCTGGCATGGGTCACCGGCCTGAACGTCGTGTACTGCGGGGCGTTGTTCAAACAGGAAACCGGCGTCACGGCGCTGCGCTACTGGCGGACGCTTCAAATCCGCAAAGCAGCCCAGCTGCTGCGGGAACCGGACATCTCGGTCAGTGAAGCGGCATGGCAGTCCGGCTTTGACGATCTGTTTTATTTCTCCAAATTATTTAAAGAGATTCAAGGCGTATCGCCGAAGGTGTATCAGCGGCGGCATCCCTTATAAATCCTTATCGGGAATAGTTAACTCAATCCGCGTCCTCGTCCAGTGCTTCAATATAGAAGCTGACTGGACGGAAACCGTCGTTGCAGGAGATCATGGCGGAGCGCGGATTTTTCATCCAGCCTTCATAAAGATTTTCCCCGCCGTGAGCCAGCGTCATCACAAACGGGGACAGACTCGACCAGGCGCTGTCGCACAAGCCTTCCGGTTTCATCCAGCCGTTGGCGATAAAGACCTGCCCTTCCCGCAGATCGCAGGCGTGCAGCATCGGATTTTCATAGCGCGCCATCAAGTCGGTATGTTCTGTCACTTTCGCTACGGTAATTCTGCATTTTTTCATAACTTCTCCCGCTCCTTCCTTGTTTTCATTGCAGCACCGGTTTAAGAACCGGGGACCGGAAGGATTTCCAGCTTTCGCTTTCGATCCTTTGCCGGATGAATCAGTGAGCTGTGCCTGGGGCTGCTTCAATGCATCCTGCCTGGATTTATTCTGTGCAAACCTTTCCGCTGAAGATCAAAAAAACCTTGTCTTTGCGGCAAGGATTCGTTGTCTATGATGCAATGTTTATCACAACTTCATTTCAGCCCCCGATCGCAATGCCTGTCGGCGGGCTCGGATCCTCTGCCGCCCCGCTTTCCGATCAAGTTCGCCATCGCTATTGGGGACTTTGATGTTGATTGCGGATCTCGTTGATTTCATCAATATCGTCGAAGCATTGGGAATCAAAGAACTCCTTGAGCGAAAGATTCAGCGCCAGACAGATACTGTAAATCGTCGGCATATACAGCGTTTCCTGATCCTTCGACATAAAACTGGAAATCGTGCTGTTGCCGCAGGCCTTCTGACTCAGCGTGCTTGGATTCAGATCATATTCCCCGCATAATTCTTTAATTCTGATGCGTAATGCTTCACTAAATTTCATCGTTATAGTCCATCCTCTAAATTGTCGAATAACTCGCTGTCGAAGAATTGACTGAACGACATATTGAACGCGCCCAAGATCTTACAACACGTATGAAGCGTCAGATATTTATCCGGCTCCCGTTTATAATTGTAAAATGTATTTTTACTGACTCCGCTGACCTTGGCCAATTCATAATAAGTCCAGCCGCGTTGTGCGCGGAGTTCGTCGATTCTCTTAAGCGTCGCTTCGTTCAATTTCATGCCATCGCTACCTTTGTATCAACACTGAATTAGTCAATAACTTCCAATTCCTGCTTTTATTATAACTAGCTGCATGATAAAATTGGTTTGGAGGTTATGTGCTAACATTATGATAAACAAAGGTATTCCCGACGTCGGTTCCACCGTCCGTCAACTCCGGATCGACAAAGGCATGACAATCGAAGCCCTTTCCCGCATAACTAAAATTAAAATTGAAGAACTGACTTGCCTGGAACAAGGCGGAAACTGCCCGGTTCCCGATTATTTCGTAATCCTGACGGCACTGGGTTATGATTGGGACCAGATCGTCGACCTCCTACAGCGCGGTCAGGCCCGCTTCACCTGAATTTCTGCCGCAGAAAGCTGCCGATTCCCAGGTTGGAACACCTTGCGCAACAGAAAAGAAAAGAGGATGATCCGCTTCGGTTTTCCTTGACTTAGAATTCGGCATGGAAAGAAATCTGCGATTTCCGATATGATTCCGGATTTCTCATTTCTTATTTCCGTCCCGTCATCGCCAAGGAAGCGAAGCGCAATCATCCCGTGACCGTTCAGCTTAAATGCCTAAAAACTGGTAAAAACCAAATAAAGGAAAAGTACCTGATAAAACAGATAAGTAAATTAAATTCATCCCTGATTACTCCTCTCTTTTCAAGTACTTGATATAAAAATTATATTATCGGAACTCACTTTAAACAAGGAAACACGCTTAATAAAGATCGCTGGAAACTCGGCGCTGCCCTGCGGCGTTTTGATAAAATTTACAGTAAAGGAGAGCGAATGAAACAGATCAACGCTTTAATACGGATAACCCGTCTGAAAAAAGGAATTAAAGCGGCGGCGTTAGCCCATGAATGCCATATCACAGCCAGTTATTTAAGCCAGATCGAATCGGGAAAGGAGGTCGATCCGGCAATCACCTCGGCGATTCTGCGTCAGCTGGGGATTGGAATCAAGAAGAATAACAAACAGATTCAGAAATTTGACAAGCTGATGGATGATCTGATCACGGCGGCGGCTTTTTACGATGCAGTCACGATGAACACACTGTTCGATCAACTATCCCAATCGGAATCCAGCCTTATGGAATCTGAGCTGGCGTTGAAATTCACGCTGGCTGCCTTTATCACGCACGTCGTCAATAAAAATTATGCACAGATCAAAGAAACGCGGGATATCCTGAAGCAATGTGTAAAGCTGTTGAATCCGGAACTGCTTCAACTTTATTATCTGTATCTGGGAATGTCTTTTGCGGATGTCCGCGGCGATCTGTTTAAGGAATACACGCTGAAAGCGCTGAGCATGAAAGAAAAAGAATCCGTAACTTCGATTGCGCACTACAATCTGGCTATCTGTTATGCCCGGGAAAACAACCACTTTCTGGCGGACAAGTACAATCTGAAAGCCCAGCGCTCGTTTCTGGATGAACAGAATTACCTCCGGCTGATTTTCAGCAAGTCTTTTGAAGCCGTTCTGTATTCTGAAAATGGAATGTTTGAGGAAGCGTTGGAAATTTCCACTTCCATTCTGGATCAGACGATCATAAAGATTCCCGAATTTCAGCGGAAACAGGTGCTCCAGAATATTCTTTTTACCTGCATTCTGGCGAAAAAATATGAAGAAGTTCAACGCTATTGCATTCGGTATGCAGCCTCTGTCGAACTGACTGATTTTCACCGCGCCATGCAAGCCTGGGCTTTATATAAATTAAATCAGATGGAGGAAGCAGCGGCGCTGATTAAAACCTGCCATCAGGACAAAACCAATCCTTTTTCCTCGCAGTTTATCACGATCGTCAATCTGACGCTGGCGCAGGAGGAAGTCGAATTGCAGCATCAGCTGATCCAATTCCAGAAATTTGCGCTGAAGCTGGGCGACGATTTATCCGCCAAATTCATCACTGAATTGTTATGTGAATCCTATCTTCGCAAAAACAATTATTCCAAGGCTATTTACTATCAGAATCTGGTTGACCGCAAAAAATAAACGCGGTCATTTCCGTGAGAAAGGGGACAATTATGCTTGAAGGGGTACAGGAGCTGTTTGAACAGCTGGCGAAGGATAATCAGGTGAGCGTAGAGGATATTCAATCCGATTTACAGAAACGGATTGACACGGCATGGGCGGATCAAAATGAATCCTCCGCAGTGCTGCGCCGGTTTTTCAAAGACAAGAAACCGACCGCTGTTTTTTTCCTGTTTGCTTTTGATCAAATCCAGAAAATGAATGATCAGATTCAGGAAATCATCGAAGAAGTTTATCTGACTGAAATGAAGGCTGGCGGGAAGTCCTCAGTCGAGGTGACCGGAGAGCTGGATGCCGATCAAATCCAAGATCCGATCGAGACCTTTCTGGCTATTTTAAATTGTCTTCAAAGCAATGCGCTGATCATCGAAACAATTCGTCAGATGGACTGTCTACCACAGGAAAAGGATTGAACTTTCCAATCGTTCAATCCTTTTTTTGAGTTTGTTTGTCAGCAACGATCACGATCAGCTTTTCAAGGGGGTAAAGCGCTTTTTGCCAAGCGCTTTCCCTTTGTTCATGTTTCTCTTTTTGATTTCAAGCTTCATTTCCGGGGGGATTTCCAGGCAAGGATGCTGCTGACCCGCCTTATTAATTATCCTCTGTTTCCGCACTCTGTCTTATGCTTCAAAAAGTTCTGGATTGTCTGACAACCTTGGAACATAAAAAAGGGCTGACTTTTGTTCAGCCCCTTTTCCTCACTTTCAAATTCAGTTGTTCACGCTTTTAGAGAAAGTGTGTGAGGTTTCTTAAAATCCTTATTTCGCCTGATCTAAGCACTCAGTAACGCCTTTGATGACCGCGTTAGAAGAGTTGGTAGCGCCGGAAACCGTATCGACTTCCGCAGAGTTGGCTTCGACGATCGCCGCGCAGATCTTTTCCATCGCGACATCGCCCAGACCTGCAGTTTCGGCCTGTTCCGGAGTTGTGACGCTGGCGATCTTGCCGCCTTCAATCTTAACTTCGACAGTAACGTCGCCGTTGTTGCCCTTCTGTGTGGAGGTGTATGTGCCATCTTTGTAGCCAGCAGCGTCGCCGCCCTTATCCTTGCTTCCGCAAGCGCTCATGGACAGAACCATCATGCCAGCCAGAGCCAGTGCTAAAAACTTTTTCATGGTTATTTCTTTCTCCTTCCAAAAATATCGAACATTGTCGATGGTTTAATCATATCAACACCCGTTTCCAATGTCAATTCCTGAACGCTTCGTTCTTGTGAAAAATCGCTTTAAATTAAAGATATCAGCGGCTTACAGGTCGTCCTTGAGGGCGGAAGCCTTCGCATAAGCGCTGGAGCGGGCTTCGAAGAAATCGGTTTTGATCAGATTGGCATTGGCATACTGACTGACCCATTTCATCGACGCCGGTTCTTCCTCTTCGCCCGGATAAAGAATTTCCAGATGAATTGCCCGGGCGCGCAGGTTGCCGAGATAGCGGATGTAATCGCGGATCATCGTTTTGTTCAGCCCCGGGATCTCATCGCCCAGAATTGCGCAGCCCCATGCGATCTCCTCTTCGACGCCCTGTTTCAGCATATCCCGGTAAAGCTGTTCCAGTTGCGGCGTGAACAGCTGCGGCTCCTCCTTGCGCAGCTGTAGAATCATGCTGCGAAACAGCCACAGGTGGGTATTTTCATCGCGATTGATGTAACGGATTTCCTGCACTGAGCCGGGCATCAGTCCCATCCGGCCGAGATTGTAAAAAAACATGAATCCCGAGTAAAAGTAAATTCCTTCAAGAATGTAATTGGCGATCAGCGTCTTCATCAGCTGCACCGGCGTGCGTTGTTCCATGAACTCATTATACAGCCCTCCGATAAATTCATTGCGCTTCAATAGCCGCGGGTCGTTTTTCCATTGGTACAGGATCTCTGTGCGTTGATCCGGCGAACAGAAGGAATCGAGCATGTAGCTGTAACTCTGGGAATGCACCGCTTCCTGAAAGGCCTGAATCGTCAGGCACAGATTGATTTCGTTGGCCGTGATCACCTCGGCGATGTTGGGCAGGTTGGCTGTCTGGATACTGTCGAGAAAGATCAGAAACGACAGTGTTTTATCAAGTGCGGTCTTCACTGCCGGTTCCAGCTTGGGATAATCCTTGAGATCCTGTCCGAGGTTGATTTCCTCGGGAATCCAGAAATTGTTCATCGCCTGACGATACCAGTCCGATACCCAGCCATATTTCAGCGTGTTGAAATCATTGAGGTTGGTCGTGTTGCCGTTGATCATCCGGCGCTGGCGGACGTCGGTATCGCCCTGGGCGTTAAACAGCGCTTTGCGTTTGAGTTGTTCTGACATCGTGGTTCCTCCCTTGATCTGTGACGGTGGTCTTGAAATGAAGATTGATGTTTTAGAGATGGTCCTGAATTGAAGATTGATTCGTGATGGGATGAGGAAGATTCCGCCAACAGGCAGAGCTGCGCCATTGGACAAACCTTGTCTGATTGGGAATCAGGCGGAACAGGACTCACATTCTTCCACTTCCAGCGACTGGCTGCGGACGTAATAAAGCGTCTTCACGCCTTTCTCCCAAGCCAGAATCATCAGGTTCAACAGATCCCGCAGGGAATAATCGGTCGTAATATAAAGATTGACGGACTGCGCCTGGTCGATATGCCGCTGCCGCACGCCCGCGGCCCGGACAACCCAGGTCTGGTCGATCTGATGAGCTTTCTAGTAATACCAATAGGTTTTTTCATCCAGCTCAGGAGCGACGCGCGCAATGATGCTGCCCTTTTTCTCTTCAAGGAAAAACTTGTTCATGATCGGATCAACGCCCGCGCTGGTGCCGGCAATGACCGAGGTCGAGCTGGTCGGCGCGATTGCGAGCAGCCAGCCGTTGCGTAAACCATCCCGCGCCACTTGATTAGCCAGCAACTGCCAGGCGTCGGAGGTGTAGCCGCGCTTGGTAAAATAAGCGCCGGTTTGCCAGTCGGAGCCTTCAAAATAGGCATACCGGCCTTTTTCCTGAGCCAGCCGCAGACTGGCACGGATCGCATTGTAATTGATTGCTTCAAACAGAGCGTCGGCCGCTTTCAAATGTTCGTCAGACTCGAAGAAGATCGAACGCTTCGCCAGCCAGTGATGCAGGCCGCTGACGCCCAAGCCGATCGCCCGGCTGAGCTTGGCCGTATGCTGCGCTTGGGGCAGCGGGTAGGCGTTGAGATCGATCACATTGTCAAGCGCCCGCACGGTCACTTCGATGACCAATCGCAGTTCTTCTTCATCTTCGGTATTCAGCCGGCCAAGATTAAGGGAGGCGAGGTTGCAGACGACCATCTCTCCAGCTTTTGCCTGTTCGAGGATCACCGTTTCCCCATTGACCTCCGTCAGCCGGGTCTCAATTTCTCCAGCCGGCGCGATGTTCTGTGCGATTTCCGTGCATAAATTGGAACAGTAAATCACACCGCGGTGAGGATTGGGATTCATCGCGTTGACAAGATCGCGGTTAAAGACAAATGGCGTGCCGGTTTCAGCAGCCGATTTCAGAATCAGCCGGACGAGGTCCTTTAATAAGATCACGCGTTTTTCGATCCGCGGATCGGCAATGCATTCCTGATAGCGCTGTTCCCACAACTCGCCAGTGCAATCTTCCAGCGCATAGCCTTTCACCTGCCAAATTTGATGCGGGTCGAGCAAATACCAGTTCTGATCCAGATTTTCCTTTGCCATCCGCCAGAACAGATCCGGATAGCACACTGCCGGGAAGACATCGTGCGCCTTCATGCGATCGTCGCCATTATTGGTTCGGATCTGAAGGAATTCCGGCAGATCCCGATGCCAGCAGTCAAGGTAAACCGCGACGGCCCCCTGACGCACGCCCAGCTGATCAACCGCTACCGCGGTATCATTGACCAGCCGGATCCAGCGCAGCACACCGCCCGCGGCGCCCTGAAATCCCCGGATATCACTGCCGGAAGCGCGGACCTTGCCGAAGTACAGGCCCATGCCGCCGCCCTGTTTGGAGATTTGCGCAAAGCTGTCGAGCGACTTGTAAATTCCCTTCAGAGAATCCGCAACGACGTCGATAAAGCATGAAGCCAGCTGTGCTTTCGGCTTGCGGGCGTTGGCCAGCGTCGGCGTCGCCATCGTGACTTTCAGCTGACTTAAGACATCGTAGATTTTGATCGCCCATTCGACGCGGTTTTTTCCTTCCGGAATCGCCAGATGCATCGCGATCCCCATAAACATCTCCTGCGGCAGTTCCAGAACTTCACCCTGATGATTGCGGATCAGATAGCGTTTGATCAACAATTCCAGACCGCTGGCGTTGAACAGCTGGTCGCGGTCGTAGTCGATCGCCTGTTCCAGCCGGTTTAAATCGTTATAGCTGTAATGCTCGGCTAAGCTCGCGTTGATCAAACCCTGCGATTCCAGATATAACAGCTTCTGGGCCAATGTGCGGATCCCCTGTTGCTGCATCCGCTGGCTGACGGAGCGGCGCAGCTTGATCATCATAAACCGGGCCGCGGCCATTTCCCATTGCGGCGTGTGCGGACTGATCAGCTCGATGCAGGCGCGGATCAGATTGTCAAGCTGCTGGGAGCGTTTCATCTTCTCCTTGGAAAAAGCCTGAACTTTCTGAATCAAAGCGTCAAGCGACATCGCCGGCTGAGGAAAATCACGCTGCAGCTGACGGCAGGCGGCCAAAATTTCCGGATCCGGAATGATCCGGCAAAGCTGATCAATCTGATCGCGCAGCCTGGCATGTTCCTGACGGTACAGGATATAGTGGCGGGCTTCTTCATAACAATCCTGACGCATTAACGCCTGTTCCACCCAGTCCTGAATTTGTTCGACGCTGACCGGGGCCATTTCCGCCGCAGTGCGGATCTGGACTTCTACCTGATCGAGAATGGCTTCCTTCTTCATGTCCGGCAGCGGATGGCCCACGCTGTCAAAAGCCGCGCTCACCGCCCGGCTGATTTTCCGGCGATCATAGGCTTGAACGCTTTGATCTCGTTTGATGATCTCCATTTTGATTCTCCTTTTGCATGATCTCTTGTCCCGGTTTCCGTTTCAAATATTTCCGGGCGTTGGTGTGCTTATTATACAAAAGTTGTCCGCGCAAAGGAAAAGATATGCCCGCGATTTTCGAAGCGGGGCTAAAGGAAAAACAGAAGGTTGGATCGGAGGCAGGGCCGGGAATCGAAAAAGAAGGTTCTATATCTTCTAATTTCATAAATTTTAACGTCGGTGGAAACCAGTGCTTTTTTCTTGAACATAAAAAAAGGGTTCTATAAATTTTCGTGTTGGTGGAAACCAGTGCCTTTTTTATCTTGAACATAAAAAAAGACATAGGTAAGAATTCCCGTTACAATAAAGTTACCACACCATACAGAAAGGAAATCTCACTATGTCCGTTACTTATTTTATCTTATCTGCGCAAAAATTAAAAGACCCGTATCTTCATTTCTCGAATGTTGGCTTCTTTTCCCAATCCATTCGCAGCGTGGATTCCCCTGTCTTTTCCGGTTCGCTTTTCCAGACTTCACCGCCTTTCTGACCTCACGCTTTCACCAGTGACAACGTAAGGCCCACAAGCACAAAACCGTATTCTTTGGCTTTTTTCGCATAAAAAACACCGGGACATTACCCCAGTGTAAATTCAGATTTTACTCTTGTGATCGCCGATTATTTTGTCTCAATCATCAGTTCCTGAAGATTTTCCAGCTCCTGACTGACCCGCTGCGCATTTTCTGCGGCGGGCTGGAACAGTGAATTGTAGCTGAAGATGGAGAAGCCGGCCACATCCGCATGATCGCGCAGCTCCAGAATCTGCCGTTTCAGGATATCGTTGTGCTGCTGCCACTCAAACTTGCCTTCCTTGGCATAATTGTCCACGGTATTGATCTTATAGGCGGCCAGCCCGACGATCAGTTCGGTCGAAGTGCCCTGGGTAAGGTCTTCCCATTGTTTCAGGCATTGATCAAACGGCAGCGTGCCGTGCTCATAGCCGAAATAGATCTGCGGAAGAATGTAGTCGAGATAGCCGTCGTGGCGAACCCATTCCCGGACATCGCCATAAATGCTTTCCACCGAGTATTCCAGATTGCCGGCCGGACTGATGCCGACCTGAATCGTTTCATCAACCTGTTTCACCGTGGCGTAGAGACTGGCCACCATCTCATTGATGTTCTGCCGCCGCCAGTCGCCCAGCGACAGCTCCCCTCCGGTTTGCCGGTATGCCTGATAAGCGGGTCGATCAAAGCTTTCGCTGACACCGTCGGGATAGAAATAATCGTCCAGATGCAAACCGTCGATCGGATAGTTCTGCGCCAGTTCTTTCGCCACCGCGCAGATCAGTTCGCGGACCTCGGGATAGGCGGGATTGAGATACCAGCGCTCGCCTTCCGCAACGATCCGGGTGCCGCGCATCGCGGTGTCGTTAAGCCACTGGCCGATCACGGAGCTGGCAGGAATCTGACTTTCCTGATCGGTGCGGAACGAACGCATCGGATTGATCCATGCCTCGATGTGAAAACCCGCTTCATGGGCCTGCTTGACAAACAGCCCGAACGGATCATAATTCACATTCTGACCGATCTGACCGGCGACATATTGCGCCGCCGGATAGTATTGCGAGGGATAATAGGCATCGGTGAAGGCAGATGCGTGAACGTAGACCGTGTTGAAGTTCATGGTTTTCAAATTTTCCAGCATTGTCTTGACGCCCTGGATGTACTCAGCTTCACTGCGGTTGTCCAGAATTGATGATAATTCGATGTAGGAAATCCAGGCGGCCCGGACTTCGCCCATTTCTCCGGTTTTTTTGTGCGGATGACAGCCGGCAAAGATCAGCAGGATCACGAAGACGGCGATCAGGATTCGTTTTATGTGCATAAACTCGCTCTCCTTCAACCTTACTTTATGCGCGGCCGGGTATCCTTATGAAACGGTTCAGGCCGTCTTGCCGGTAATGAACTCGCTGTACGGCAGCGTTTCGATCCAGGCGCAGAAGGCCCGCCATTCCGGCAGCCGGTGCGTGCGGCGCTGCAGATAGATCGTTTTGAGCTGACGGTAGTTGGTCGTCATGCGAGCGGTAAGACGGAAGCCGCAGGGATTGGAATAGAGAATCTGCAAGTAGCGTTCGTTCAGCTCCGCCTGCAGCGTCTGCTTTTCCGCAGGATCTTCCGTTTCCTTCATCCGGGCCTGCAGGTCGTTGTAAGCCTGGACTTTTTCCTTCATGATCTGAACCATCCGCGGATCGACGTAATCAATATAGGCGCTGTCCAGATCAAATTTCGTAATCCGGTGCATCGTCGACTGACTCGATACGAAGTCGAGGAAATGGTAGCGCTCGGCTTCCACCCAGGCTTTGTTGGTCAGCGTCAGATCCATCTGCACGATGATGCCGTTCATAAAATTATCGTGGCCTTCGCCCTGCTTGCTGGTGGCGAGCTTGACGACGGTCGGGGTGACGTCCTCGCTGATCTTGCCCAGATCGGTCGCCATTGGGTATTTGCTTCCACGCACGCTTTCTTCCAAGCCGTAAACGTGGACGCGGGAAATTACTTCTTCATAGTTCATATTTTCTGTTCCTTTCTGTGACGTTGTTCCAGAACCATCGCGAGCATCGCAATGTCGGCCGGCGACACGCCGGAGATGCGGGAAGCCTGGCCCAGAGTGTGCGGCTGGATCGCCTTGAGCTTCTGGCGGCCTTCCAGCGAAAGATGCTGCACCTGATCGTAGTCCAGATCTTCCGGCAGGACCACATGATCCATCGCCATCATCTTCTCCGCTTCCTTGCGGGCTTTGTTGATATAGCCTTCATATTTCAGTTCGATTTCCGTCTGTGCGGCGGCAGCGGCGTCGAATTCAAAATCCAGCGCCGGTTTCAGCATCGCCACGGTGATGTGCGGCCGGCGGACGAGTTCCTCGGCGCTCACCCCATCGGTCAGCGCGGCATAGCCGACCGCTTCTAAAGCATCCTGAATCGGACTTTTCGGCGTCAGCCGGCAGGTCTTCAGCTGCTCCTTGAGTTGTTCAACCTGAGCACGGCGGCGTTGATAATCCTGCCAGCGTTGCTCGCTGATGCTGCCAAGTTTGTAGCCGTAGTGCATCAGGCGCTGATCGGCGTTGTCGTGGCGCAATAGCAGGCGGAATTCGGCCCGGGATGTCAACAGCCGGTAGGGTTCCTGCGTGCCTTTGGTGACCAGATCGTCGATCATCACGCCGATGTAGGCTTCATCCCGCCGCAGCACCAGCGGCGGTTGATTGCGCAGCTTGAGCACGGCGTTGATTCCGGCCATCAATCCCTGCGCGGCGGCTTCCTCATACCCGGATGTGCCGTTGATCTGACCGGCCGTAAACAGATTCTCCACAACCAGCGTTTCCAACGACGGTTTTAGCTGAAGGGGGTCGATCGCGTCATATTCGATTGCGTAGGCGTATTTGCGGATGACAGCGTGTTCCAGTCCCGGCAGTGAATGGACCATCTGTTCCTGCAGATCGCGCGGCAGCGAGGTGGAAAAGCCCTGGACATACGTGGTATCCAGTGATTCCGATTCCGGCTCCAGGAAGATCTGATGGCGCGGTTTATCGGAAAACCGCACGAGCTTGTCCTCAATCGAAGGACAATAGCGCGGGCCGACGCCTTTGACAACGCCGGAATACATGCTCGACTTTTTCAGATTCGTCAGAATCAGTTCATGGGTCTGGGGTGTCGTATAGGTCAGATAACAGAGCTTCTGATCTTCCGGTCGGCGGATGGTGCGGGTCGTCGTGGAAAAGGCGACGAACTGATCGGTGCCGGGCTGCGGTGTGGTCTTGGAAAAATCAATGGATTCCGTCAGCACCCGCGGCGGCGTTCCGGTCTTTAACCGGAAGGTTTTTAAGCCAGCCTGACGCAGCGATTCGGAGAGCTTGTTGGTGGTTGGTTCCCCATCCGGACCGCTGGGCGTCACTTCGCTGCTGATCATGACCGAGGAACTCATGTATGTGCCGGTGGTCAGAATAACAGCCCGGGCGTCTATTGTCTGACCGTCCTCCATGGTAATGCCGGTAATTTTCCCGTTTTCAACAAGGATCCCGGTACAGATTCCCAAAATCAGCTGCAGGTGCTCCTGATGCAGAATTTCTTCCTGCATCTGTCGGGCATAAGCAAGCTTATCCGACTGCACCCGCAGCGACTGCACCCCCGGGCCTTTGGTCGTATTTAACATCTTAAACTGCAAGGCTGTCTGATCGGCAGTGATGCCCATCTGACCGCCCAGCGCGTCGATCTCCCGGACGACGATGCCCTTGGCCGGGCCGCCGACGGAGGGATTGCACGGCATCTTGCCGATATTTTCCAAACTTAACGAAATCAGCGCCGTTTCGCATCCCAGACGAGCCGCGATCAGCGCCGCTTCAATTCCGGCATGGCCGCCGCCCACAACGATGACATCCAGCATGTTTGATCAAATCCTTTCTTCTCCCTGATTTAAAGCGTCGATGGCCCGCGTAACCTCATCAGGCAGCGGTTCTTCACCGACAATCTCAAAATGCAGCGGAATGTGATATTCGCTCCACCGGGAAAACTCCAGCTTCATCAGCGCGCAGTGGCCGATCAGATACTGCAGCTTCCGGTAGAAGTCTTTTGAAGTATAGACGAATGGGATCAGGATTTCAATCCTTTCACCCGTATAACAGACAAGTTCGGTTTTACTGCCCTTGATCAGCTCGATAATCTTTTTTTCTTCCGCTTTCTGATCCATCGTCTGACGGGCTAAGCGGCGCAGCCGCTTTTTCTCACTTTCGGTGTAGAAGGAGTCGCCGGCCTTTTCGATGATCTGCGACAGCTGGTGCTTGATCTGTTCTTCCTCGAGGTCGAAGTTCTGGCCGAGTGTCTCACTCATCGCTGCCATCCACATATCGACGCCGGTTTCCTTGGCTTTGTTCAGCACCTTGGAGGTCGCCTGCGGATCTTCCTTATCCAGATAGATATAGCTCTCCACTTTATTGGAGATGGCGACGCCAATCTCGCTTAAATAAATCGGCGCCTGAAAAAACACAACATCGGTGAGATACAGGCAATTCATCAGTTTTGGCATTTTCTTATTTTTGGAAACCTTGACGATCGCGTCATACAGTTCATCTTCGCTGGCATAGCCGTTTTCTGTGCCATAGACGTTCCACATCTGACGAAAACTGAGGGTATGGGCTTTTTGAAACCTACCGTAGCCCACAATTCCTTTCTCGCGATGACGTCCGCGCTCGCTGCCTTTGGCCAGAAAAAACAACAGGTCGCCCGGTTTGAAATCAGTAAATTTTTTGGAATTGCTGGGACGCCAGAAATTCATCTTCCGGTTTCCGTTCAGGCGATGAAATTCGATCATATTCCGGTCTGTAATGTATGCGATGGATGCCATGAAAACTCACCTCTATGCCTATTATTTTACCATTTTCCTGAGCCTGTGAAAAGAAAACAAAGTTGAACAAGCCCGGAAGTTGCAGGAATTTTTCAACGGTTTTCATATCCAGAAATCACAGATTCCTAAATATCCTGTTTTATTCTCATTTTAATCAATTTATTCGTGCCGCATTGCTTTGTAAAAAAGTTTAGATGAATATTATTCAAGTTCATTTGTTTGTTTTTGATGATCCTGGCAAAAAAAGATGAAGCTATTTTTAACGGCTTCATCTTGATTGAAATTCAATTTTATCCGAGGTTTCCGGTATTTCTGACCGCCTATTTTAAGACTTAGAAAATACCGTAGGAAATACCCTTTTCGTTGATCCCCATGTGCAGTGCTGCCGGATCCTTCGGCAGACCTGGCATCGTCATGATGTTTCCCGTCAAAACAACGACAAAGCCCGCGCCGGCGGAAATCCGCAGTTCCTGAACGTGAATATCAAACCCTGTCGGACGGCCGACGATTTTCGCGTCGTCTGTCAGAGAGTTCGGGGTTTTCGCCATGCAGACCGGCAGCTTATCCCAGCCTGCCCGTTTGTATTCTTCCAGCTGAGCTTTAGCCCGATCGCTGAAGATGACAGACCGCCCGCCGTAAATCTTTCGAACGATCGTGTCGATCTTTTCTTCCAGTGACAGATCGAGATCGTATAACGGTTCAAATTTGGAGTCTTCTTCACACATTCTGACAACTTCCTGCGCCAGATCGACAGCGCCCGCTCCGCCGCTGGCCCAGGCGTCGGATAAGACAACGCGGTGGCCATTGTCTTTGCACCAATTCAGAATCGCATTGACTTCCGCCTGCGTATCGGCGCTGAACTTGTTGATCGCGACGATATACGGCACGCGGTACTGCCTGATGGATTCGATATGCTTTTCCAGATTTTTAATTCCTTCCAGAATTGCCGGAACATTCTCTTCTTTCAGCTGATCTGCCGGCACGCCGCCATGCAGCTTCAGCGCTCTGGCCGTTGCGACAATGACGACGGCGTTCGGTTTCAGTTCGCCGTAGCGGCATTTGATATCAAAGAATTTTTCGGCCCCCAAATCTGCGCCGAAGCCTGCTTCAGTAACAACATAGTCTGAAAGCTTCAGTGCCATGCGGGTCGCGATCAGACTGTTGCATCCATGCGCGATATTCGCAAACGGACCGCCGTGGATGAATACCGGCGTTTTTTCCAGAGTCTGAACCAGATTTGGTTTCAGCGCTTCCTTCATCACCAGCGTGACCGCGCCTTCGACCTTGAGATCGCCGACCGTGACCGGCTGATCGTCATAGGTATAGGCAACGACCGCCCGGCTGACGCGTTTTTCAAAGTCCTGCAGGTCTTTGGACAGACACATGATCGCCATGATCTCCGTTGCCACGGTGATGATGAATCCATCTTTGCGTTCTACGCCGTTTGTTTTTTTATCCTGAGCGATCGTTATGCTGCGCAGCGTCCGATCGTTCATATCCAGACAGCGCTTCCAGACGACCTTCGTCGGATCAATGTTCAATTCGTTCCCCTGATAGATGTGATTATCCAGCACCGCGCTGATCAGATTGTTTGCCGCGGTGATCGCATGCATATCGCCGGTAAAATGCAGGTTGATTTCCTCCATCGGCACCACCTGGGCATATCCGCCGCCGGTCGCACCGCCCTTTAAACCGAAAACCGGGCCCAGAGAAGGCTCACGCAGACAGCCGATGACCATTTTGTTGATCTGAGCCAGACCGTCGACTAAGCCGATCGTCGTTGTCGACTTGCCCTCGCCGGCTTTGGTCGGATTGATCGCCGTGACCAGAATCAGCTTGCCGTTGCGGTTATCCGCAATCTTGTCCATGATTTTCAAATCGATCTTCGCTTTGTTTTTGCCGTACACTTCAAGGTAATCAGAATCAATCTTGGCCTTTCTTGCAATTTTTTCAATATTGTCCATCGTGTTTTCCTGTGCGATTTGTAAATCTGTTTTCATGTTAATCCCTTCTCTCTTATTTAAGACTTTTGCGTCCTTCGAACGCTTTGATCAGCGTCAGTTCGTCGGCATAGTCCAGATGGCCGCCCATAGGCAGACCGTGCGCGATGCGGGTGACAAGCACCCCTTTTCCGGAAAGCAGCTTGTCCAGATACAGCGCTGTGGTTTCACCTTCGATTGTGGCGTTGGTGGCGATGATCACTTCTTCAGTTTCCGGGCTGATTCGCTCCAGCAGCGCGTCGATATTCAGATCTTCCGGCATGATTCCCCTGGATGTGGAAATCAAACCGTTGAGGACATGGTAAACGCCGGCGTATTCCTGCATTTTTTCCATGGCGATCACGTCCTTCGGCGACTGCACGACGCAGATCATCCGCGGATTGCGATTTTCATTCTGACAGATCGGACATTCGTCCTGATCGCTGATGTTGCCGCAGATCCGACAGCGCTTGATGTCATTCTTGCAGCTGATTAACGCCTGAGCGAACAACTCAACTTGTTCCTGCGGCGCATCGAGCATCATAAAGGCGTAGCGTTCGGCTGTCTTGGCGCCGACGCCCGGCAGCAGCTGAAAGCATTCGATCAGTCGTTCAAATGACTTCGGATACATGCAATCAGAAAGCTCCCGGCATCTTGACGCCCTGCGTGATTTTATTCATCCGTTCTTCTTTATCTTTTACCGCGGCGGCCAGGGCTGCGTTCACCGCGATCATCACAGTATCCTGAAGCATCTCTTTGGAGTCTGCGGACAACAGATCTTCGCTGATCTCAATGCCGGTAACTTCCATCTTTCCTGTCAGCGTCACCTTTACCGCATCGCCGCCAGCTGTGGCCGTGTATTCTGTCGCTTCAATCTCTTTTTCTACCTTACCGATCTGATTCTGCATCTGCTGCGCCTGTTTTAATAAATGTTGAATGTTCATTTGTTATTCCTCCTCGATGATTTCGACATTTTCGGCTCCGAACAAATCGCACAGTTTTTCAACCACGTCCTGTTCTGGTTCCGTTTTCTCTGTTTTTCCGACTTCCTCGTCAATTTCTACCGGTGCGACCTGAGCCGGTTCCGGCAGTGTTCCGCTGCGCGAGCGGGCGAGGAAATCGTTCGTTTCTATTTTAAACTGTTCCTGCGTAATCGCAAAGAGTTGTTTTTTGATTTTCAAGCTTTCATAACAGAATTGATTGATCTGCGATTTCATTGCCGGATCGTTGATCTGATTGGCCAGCGCCTGATAGGATACGCAGATCAGGATATAGTTTTCTCCGCATGCAACAATTTTCCCATTGCGCAGCAGATTGGCAATCCGCGCACAGTTGAGATCACGGTCACGGCACTTCTGATCAATCAGTTTCCACTGACTTTCATCTTTCATCCGCATTTCTTTATTCGCGCCGGCCAGAAGCTGCATGACAAATTCATAATCCAGCGGCAGAATTTCGAACTCCGGATGGACCTCCGCCGGTTTTTCCTGAACAACGCTTATGTTTTCTTCCGGCGGCGTCGGTATGGACGGCGCTATTTCTATCGGCGGTGCTTCTTCCGTCAGATCGGCTTCCTCGTCTGTTCCCTCAGGCATGTTCGAAATTTCAATCTGCGGTTTAGCCGGGGACGCCGGCGCCGGAGCGGGTTTTACCGGCGCTGCGGCCGGTTGGGTATAAACGGTCTGAACCGGTGCGGCCGGGCGTTGGCTTGAATCCAGTTCAGCCATCATTTTCAATACCGCGACTTCAAAATACGATGCGGCGCTGCTTGCGGTCCGGTATTTTTCCAGAGTTTCCATCAGAATGTCAATCAGCGCTAATAACTCGCGCGAACTTTTGCCGCTGATGATCGTATTGGCTTCTTCTTCGTTAATCTTATTTAAAAGAGTCACGTCCTGCGTATAGATGAAAATTACGCATTCCTTCAAAATTTCGATGAAATCGGAGGTCAGACGTTTAATATCGACGCCTTTTTCATTAAGCGTGCGGATTTTTTCCAATAACAGCTGAGCTTGATGCTGAAAAATCCATTGCAGCATCTCAATTTTCTCACTCACTGTCGTAATTCCATAGATTTCATTGACATGTGCGGCGGTGATATGATTTTGAGCATAGGCGATACATTGATCCATAATGCTCAAAGCGTCGCGCATTCCGCCGTCAGCCAGTTGGGCAACCAGACGCAGCGCTTCATCGTCGCATTCAATATGTTCCTGTTCCAGAACACTGCGGACACGGGCCATGATTTCATTCTGACTTACTTTTGAAAAATCATAGCGCTGGCAGCGTGAAATAATGGTCGGAAGCACCTTCTGCGGTTCTGTCGTCGCCAGAATGAAGATGACGTGAGACGGAGGTTCTTCCAAAGTTTTTAACAGCGCGTTGAAGGCGCCGGAGGACATCATGTGAACTTCGTCGATAATATAAACTTTATAGCGTCCTTCCAATGGGGCATATTTTACTTTTTCAATGAGTTCCCGGACTTCGTCGACGCCGTTGTTGGATGCAGCGTCAATTTCCACGATATCGGGATGATTTCCCTGTTGGATTGCCAGACAGCTGCGGCATTGATTGCACGGTGCATTCTGTTGATCCTCGCAATTCACCGCTTTGGCCAACAGCTTGGCAATGGTCGTCTTCCCGGTCCCGCGGGGACCGCAGAACAAATATGCATGGGCGATTTTATTTTGCTTTACTGCGTTTTTCAGCGTCGTGACAATGTGCTGCTGACCTACGACTTCTTCAAAGGAGGATGGTCGATAGGTTCGATATAGTGCTTTATAACTCATGCCTGATTCCTCCTTCGCTGACTTACTTATTATAACAAAAATGAGTCGTCATTAAAATGAAAACCCATCTTTTTACGATATTCGTTTCTGTTATTTTCTGGCGTTTTCGCTGGCCTGTTCCGGATGGGAAAAATCTTTTGATTTTTCTTCTTTCAGGCCCTTTTTCTTGGCCCTTTTTTGTTTAAAGAACGTTTTTAACAGGGCTGCGCAATCCTCGCCAAGCACGTCTTTCGTCACTTCGGGATAGTGATTGAATCCTGGGATATCATAAAGGTTAAAACAGGTTCCAACACTGCCGCCTTTGGGATCCGCAGCGCCGTAAACCACCCGGGCAATGCGCGACTGAAGAATGGCTCCGGCACACATCGGACATGGTTCCAGCGTCACATAGAGAATACAGTTTTCCAGCCGCCAGGAATTCATTTTCCGGCAGCCTTTCTCAATAGCGATGATTTCCGCATGAGCCAGCGCAGACTGCTTCTTTTCGCGCAGATTATGTCCCCGGGCAATGATCTTTCCCTCATGGACAAGCACCGCTCCAATGGGAACTTCGTCGATCAACTCTGCTTTTTTTGCTTCTTTGATCGCCTGACGCATGAAATACTCATCATTTTTATCTTGTTTGTTCTCTGCCATGTTTTGAACCTCGATTCAAGAAAATAAAAAGGGTACACACAAACAGAGATTCTTATGGCTGCTACCTTCCGGTCCTGACCAGGTTCAAATATGTTTGTTGTACCGTTTATTATTATACTCAATCCTTGCTTAAACCGCAAGTGACTGTCTGTCTTTTTTGACACAAACTCTTTTCAAGTCTTAATGAGGAAATTATGAATGTTTCACGTGAAACACTCCAGATGAATTCAAAGAAATATCCTGTTGTTTAATAAACCATGACACATCTATCGGCTTCTTATGATTGTTCTTGTTGGGTTTTAGTTTCTTACAACGCGGATGACTTTTCCCAATCCGACAGCTTCTCTTCCTTCCATGATCTGAAACATTTGACCTTTCCTCACCTGATCATAGTGACTGTCCTGAAAAGTGAATTGGATTTTCGCTGTCGACCATGTTTCAAATTCTGATATGGAACAATCAATAAATGTTATACCCCAGTATTCATCCGGATTCTGCCCTTCAAATAAAGCATCAGGCCGATATCCAATGACAGGCAGATGTCGGCGCTTACTGGAATAAAAGAACACTTCTGACAGGATGACTTTGTTATCTTCCATAAGTATACCTTTCCTTTGTTATAAACTAAAAAGTTCGTATTGTTTTTAATTTAACTTTGTTTTACAAAACAATTTACACAGAAAGCGATTGAACAAAGCGCAATCTTTTAAATGTCTTCATCTTTATTTTGAGATTATAAACCAGTTTTTATTGTCTGATAACCCTCTCTTGATGGATTGCCATCGCAAAACTGGATTTTATCATCATTGAGATCATAGATCACAGACCAGACTGTATCTCCGCCGCGTCGACGGTCATATTGACATAAAAATCCTTGTTTTCCTTTTAATACCTCTTTTAAATATTCCATACTCAGCACATTTTGATGTTGAAAAGCTTTCTGACACGTTTTTAATCGCAGCCCTGATTCCATATCATCAATATTTTCTGGATTAGCTGGTTTCATGGCGTCGCTGACAAACTGATTTACTGAATATAAGATGGAATGAGATTGAATAATCTCGATATGCTGCGCACTGCATTCGACAACCGCTTTGTTGCCTGTGCTGTCAGCCATCGTTAAGATCTGAGATGAGCCGATCTTCATTTTCTTTAGCCTGGTAATTGCTTCATTTACGTTTGCACAGTGTTCTAATAAGATCCTGACGATCATTCCGGCGTTTAAACCAAAATGCTTTTGTGCGCTGTATACGAAAGTCAGCCCAACTGCGAGTCCTTTTTCATTCATGCCGTCTTCCATTTCAACAAAACCTGTTGTGTTTCCTGTAAAAGCATAGCCTGACGCAGGTTTAATTACGCAATGACTATACATTGGCTGCATCGCAGTCAAAAAATCACTGTTTCTTCCTAATAAGAGATGCCCGCGGTGATCTAATCCTGTAATGCAGGTACAGAAATTCATCGCCGTATAAACATACATGCTTAACAAGAATTGAGTCAGTACCTCCGCATCACATCCATTTCCTTGCGCCACTCCTTCAATTTCTTCCAGAATCGCCGGATAATCAGATTTATACAGGAATTTTACTGATTCACTGTATTCTTTTCGTTCTTTCGTTCCGGGAGGCAACGTTGCGGACAGATTAACGCCCAGTTCTGCAAAATATTTTCCATATTGAAAACCAATCTCTCGTGGAGTTCCAACTAAGTTTAAATTGTTCATCTTCTATTTTCTCCTGATTTCAGGAGCTGGCGCCAACCCCACAATTAGGATAACTGAATAAAAATTACTTGTCTATGCTTAAATTTTATTCTTAATTTTCTTTTTCCTTTTTCAAAGCTCACCTGTTTAATCTTATGTTTCACGTGAAACATTTGATATGGCTGTTATTATTTGATGTTACTCAATTACATTCTTTTCCACTGCATAAGAAGCTCAATTTCGCCTGTTTTCTGATCCATAAGCCGTTCACCAATAACAAAGCCTTCCTTAAGATAAAATTGCAACGCTCTTTGATTCTTTTGATATACGCTCAGCGTCAATTCTTCATTTCCTGTCTTAGCCCATTCGATTAAAGAATGTCCAATCCCTCTTGATTGAAAATCAGAACTTACAAATAAACCTTCAATTCTTGTTTCATTCATTCCAATGAAACCGACGATATGTCCATCAATTTCCGCGACTTGAATAAGACTGTGAGGGAGCATTTTTCTCACTTCTTCTTTATTCTCCTTCCAATAATCTGATTCAATAAAAGAATGAGCCTGAATATTGCTTTCCAACCAGATCTTAACAACATAATCAAGATCGTCTGTTCTCATAGTTCTTAACATATTTCCTCCAAAGTAATGAAAAAGGAGAGTTATCTCCCCTTTTCATACTATTTCTTCTCGATTTTTGTCTTTCCGCCCATATACATTCTTAACGGTTCAGGAATATTCACCGTTCCGTCAGCGTTTAAATTGTTTTCCAGGAAAGCAATCAGCATTCTTGGCGGAGCTACGACTGTGTTATTCAGCGTATGGGCAAAATACTTCCCTTCCTTGCCCTGAACACGAATGCCTAATCGGCGAGCCTGCGCATCGCCCAGATTAGAGCAGCTGCCTACTTCAAAATACTTCTTCTGACGCGGAGACCAGGCTTCTACGTCGCAGCTCTTTACTTTCAGATCTGCCAGGTCGCCAGAGCAGCATTCCAGCGTTCTGACAGGAATATCCAGTGAACGGAAGAAATCGACCGAGTTCTTCCACAGCTGATCATACCAGTATTTTGAGTCTTCCGGCTTGCAGACAACGATCATTTCCTGCTTTTCGAACTGATGAATTCGATAAACGCCGCGTTCTTCAATGCCATGCGCACCCACTTCTTTACGGAAGCATGGGGAATAAGACGTCAGCGTCTGCGGAAGCTGTTCTTCATCAATAATCGTATCAATGAACTTGCCAATCATGGAATGTTCGCTGGTACCAATCAAATACAGGTCTTCCCCTTCAATTTTATACATCATGTTTTCCATTTCCGCAAAGCTCATGACGCCTGTGACCACGTCGCTGCGGATCATAAATGGCGGGATGTAGTAGGTAAAGCCACGGTCGATCATGAAATCCCGCGCATAGGACAAAATTGCAGAATGCAGACGGGCAATATCGCCTTTTAAATAGTAGAAACCATTTCCACTCGTTTTTCTGGCACTGTCCAGATCAATTCCATCAAACGACTCCATGATCTCCGTATGATAAGGAATCTCAAAATCAGGAACGACAGGCTCGCCGAATTTTTCAATTTCCACGTTTTCACTGTCATCTTTGCCAATCGGGACTGTTTCATCAATGATATTCGGCAGCACAAGCATAATCTTTTTGATCTCCGCTGCTAATTCTTCTTCCTTCACTTCCAAATCAGCCAGCTGCCTTGCAATATTGGCAACCTCTTTCTTTGCTTCTTCCGCTTTTTCTTTTAAGCCCTGCTTCATAAAGCCGCCGATCTGCTTACTGATGGCATTCCGCTGTCCCCGCAGACTATCGCCGTCGGTTTTCGCCTTCCGGAACTGACGATCCAATTCGACCACCTTATCGACTAATTCCAATTTTTGATTCTGAAACTTCTTTTTAATGTTTTCTTTGACTACTTCTGGATTTGTACGCAACAAATTGATGTCCAGCATGACTATTTCCTCCTTTTAACATAAAAAAGGCCCGCCCACTCAGGGACGATGCCTCGTGTTGCCACCCTAATTACCAATGTTTCACGTGAAACATCAGTCACTTGAATCGTTAACGGCGATAACCGGAAAGGTTCACTTTCACTCCGAGGTGGATTTCAGCACGGATTGACAACAGTTTTCACCAACCACTGTTTCTCTAAAGAAAATCATGTACTTACTTATCCTCATCTACGTTTTAACACCTTCATTTTAATCAAGCCCCATTTTTTTGTCAATGGATAAAACGAAACCAACGTAATTCCGATTTCATTCCTTCTTCAGTTTGACCCGAAAGAAAGAAAATAAACGAGAAATTGAGATATTGAATCCGCAAAACGAAAATTAATCTGAAAACTTACGAACTGGGCGGATATATTTCCAGCACCGCTCAGGATTAAAATAGAAATAAATTAACCGTCCTGGAGTCGTTGTATCATAACCATATCCAGTGTCTTTGAAATCAAAATCAGCCATCGCCTTCTCAACTTTTTCCTCAACGCTGCGATTTTCCTGTTCATAATCAAACGGGCCATGCTCAAAAACGAGGTATTCGCCCTCAGGAATTTCTGTCAGCTGCATCCCTGTGGGAATTTCTCCTTGATACTCGTTGGGAAGCCGGACTCCGTAACACTCTGTACGGGGGAAGCCCCAGTCGCATAGCCGTCCTGACGGATCATTACGATAAGCCATAATCTGACCTCCGCCGCTGTTCGCTTCGCTTCCGCCCTCATCATCTAATTTTCCTTTGATACTGTCGAGCAATCCGCAAATCGTTGCCTGATCCTGACCTGGAATCTGATTTTGTTTCTGCCAGAAATCCCAGTATCCGTTACTCTCTTTATTTTCAACATACAAAAATTGATGAGCTGGAATCGTAACGAAATAAATTTTTAAAGCTTCTGATGACTTAACCATACCAATCTCTCCTTGTCCAAAAAAGTAGCGATCAAAAGGATTGATTTTCGTACGTAAAATAACTGGCACAGGATGTCTCCGATAATCGCTGGGCGTTATGCCATACAAGTTTTTAAACGCCCGGGTAAAGGCTTCATGGGAAGAAAAGCCATAATCCAGAGCGATTTCCAGGATTCCTTTCTCACTGTCACGGACTTCCTTTAAAGCAAAGGCCAGTTTCCGCCGGCGCAGATAATCCCGAAACACCATTCCCGATATTGCCTTAAATTTTCGCGCTGTATAAAACTCGGAATAGCCCAGCTGATCGGCCAAAGCATTCAAGGTCAGAAATTCGTCCTGATGCGCTTTGATACTCTCGTCAATCACATTAACGACGTACTGAATCTGTTTTTGCCATTCAAGCATAAATCTTTCCTCCTTTCGCTGCTTACTTTGCAATTATAGGCCACCCCCTGCTTCGCCGCTTGATCAGACTTGCCTTTTTCGTTTTTCACTTTCAGGAATTGAAGATCTTGATTTCAGCTTGAATATTATTCTTATTAAAATTGAGAACGCTTTTCTTCTCAGTTACATCCTATTCTTTATCCTGTTCTAAAAATTATTAAAGTGAATGTGAATTCCGAAAAAAAGCTATAATCTTAATCGACTATAGCTTTTTCATTACTTTTTAAAACCAGTTCTATTTCAGTCTATTCCTGAATCTCAGATTCAGATGCGTCCCCTTGAACTTCGCTGCTCTGATCCCCGGTTTCATCCGTTTCTACCGTTGAATTCAGTTCGCTGTTTCCGGCTTCGCCCTCTGTTTCCTCATCGTCTTCCGACTTGTAAACGATGGCAACCGTGGAAACACTCTGGCTGTCTTCTACGGAAATCAACTTTACACCCTGCGTATTCCGGCTGTATACCGAAACCTTTTCCAAACTGATTCGAATGACGATTCCTTCGTTGGTCATAATCAGGCAGTCTTCATCGCCGTTGACCGCGCGTAAGAAGACTAACGGTCCGTTCTTATCGGTAACCTGAACGGTCTTTACCCCCTTGCCGCCGCGGTTGGTCATTCGGTAATCCTCCAGCTTGGATTTCTTACCATACCCCTTTTCCGTAACGGACAGGATATACTGACCTTCAAAGTCGGTCGTCATGCCGATAACCCGGCTGCCGTTGACATTGAAGCCCTTGACGCCGGTTGCGGTCCGGCCCATCGGACGGACGTCGGTTTCATCGAAGCGAATTGCCTGTCCATTCGCCGCCGCAATCAGAATCTGACTGCTGCCGGTCGTCGGTTTCGCGCTGATCAGCTCGTCGCCCTCGCGCAGATTGATCGCAATCTTACCCGATTGCCGGATATTTTCGAATTCTTCAATCGGGACACGTTTGACAATGCCCTGCGCTGTGACAAAGAACAGGAACTTCGCCGGAGAATTCTCGCGTTCTACCGGTACCATTGCCAGTACCTTTTCATCCTTGTCCAGATTCAACAGGTTGACGATTGGAATGCCCTTGGAAGTCCGGGAAGCCAGCGGGACCTGATAGCCCTTGATCCGGTACACCTTGCCCTGATTCGTAAACATCAAAAGGTAATCGTGCGTCATCATCGTCAGGAACTGATCGACGATATCATCCTCATGCATGCTCATGCCCTTGATACCCTTGCCGCCGCGATTCTGCAGCCGGTAGGTATCGACCGGAATCCGCTTGACATAGCCGTTGACCGTCATCGTGATCACGACGTCTTCCTGCGGAATCAGATCTTCATCCTGCATATCAATTTCAGCGTCGATGATTTCGGAACGACGCTTGTCGTTGTACTTTTCTTTAATCTCCGTCAATTCCGAACGGATGATTTCCAAAACGCGGCTGTGATTGTTCAGAATATCCTTTAAATCGGTAATCTGCGCCATCAAACCGTCATACTCTTCTTCAATTTTCTGCCGTTCCAAGCCGGTCAACCGTCTGAACTGCATATCCAGGATCGCCTTCGCCTGAATTTCGCTCAGGCCGAAGTTTTCCATCAACCCGTTCATCGCAATGGATGTGTCCTTGGAACTGCGAATCAGGCTGATGATGGCATCAATGTGATCCAGCGCAATCTTCAAGCCTTCCAAGATATGCGCACGGTCTTCCGCTTTCTTCAATTCAAAGCGTGTCCGGCGCACCGTGACGTCGATCTGGTGATCAAGATAGCATTTTAAAACATCCTTCAATCCCAGCTGCTGCGGGGCGTTGTCGACCAGAACGATCATATTTACGCCGAACGACGTCTGCAGCGAGGTCATGCGGTACAGCTGGTTTAAGATAACGTCGCTCTGGACGTCCTTACGCAGTTCGATCACGATGCGGATGCCTTCCATGTTGGATTCATCGCGCAGATCAGTAATGCCCTCAATAATCTTCTCACGGACCAGACTGGCGATCTTTTCAACCAGCGCCGCCTTGTTGACGACATATGGAATTTCCGTTACGATGATCTGTTTCTTGCCGTTAGGCATATCCTCAACCTTGACCTTAGACCGGATCATGATGGATCCGCGGCCGGTTTCATAGGCCTGCTTGATGCCCGCACGGCCTAAGATATACCCGCCTGTCGGGAAATCCGGACCGCTGATGTAATCTTCCATCAGTTCCATGACCGTGATATCCGGGTTCTCCATCAACGCAATGACAGCGTCGATCGTTTCTCCGAGGTTATGCGGCGGAATATTGGTCGCCATGCCGACCGCGATGCCGGTTGTCCCGTTGACTAACAAGTTCGGGAAGCGGCAAGGCAGAACCACCGGTTCGTGTTCCTCGCCGTCGTAGTTATCCATCCAGTCGACAGTATCTTTATTGATATCGCGCAGCAGCTCCATCGAAATCTTGGACATGCGCGCTTCGGTATATCGCATAGCCGCCGCTCCATCGCCGTCAACCGAGCCGAAGTTGCCATGGCCGTCGACTAACGGATAACGATAGCTGAAATCCTGAGCCATTCGGACCATCGTTTCATAAACCGCGGTATCCCCATGCGGGTGATATTTACCGATAACTTCACCGACGATACGCGCCGATTTCTTATGCGGCTTATCCGCAACGATGCCCAGATCGTTCATCGCGTACAGAATGCGGCGGTGGACCGGCTTCATTCCATCCCGGACATCCGGCAGCGCTCGCGCCACGATAACGGACATGGAGTAATCCAGAAAGGATGTCCGCATTTCACTGGAAATATTCGTTGTTTTTATATTTCCGTGATTAAAGTTGTTCTCATCCATCGACGATCCTCCTTAAATATCCAAATTCTTCACGAAATGGGCGTTTTCCTGAATAAAGTTGCGGCGCGGTTCGACTTCGTCGCCCATCAGCATCGAGAACACGGCGTCCGCATCCATCGCGTCTTCAATCGTCACCTGAATCAGGGTTCTGACTTCCGGATCCATTGTCGTTTCCCACAGCTGTTCCGGATTCATTTCACCCAAGCCTTTGTAACGCTGAATATTCAGCCGGTCGCCCAGCTCAGCTTTGACATGATTCAATTCGTCGTCCGAGTAGGCATAACGAACCTGTTGGCCCTTCTGAATCTTATACAGCGGCGGCTGCGCAATGTAGACGAATCCGCCTTCAACCACCGGCCGCAAATAACGATACAGGAATGTTAACAGCAGCGTGCGGATATGTGCGCCGTCGACATCGGCATCGGTCATGATGACAATTTTATGATAGCGCAGCTTCGTCACGTCGACTTCCTCGCCGACCCCCGCGCCGAAGGCGGTGATCATCGAACGGATTTCGTTGTTGTCAAAAATACGGTGCAAACGGGCTTTTTCAACGTTTAAAATCTTACCCCGCAGCGGCAGGATCGCCTGAAACTTGGAATTTCTTCCCTGTTTCGCGCTTCCGCCGGCGGAGTCCCCTTCCACCAGGTAAATTTCGCAGATTTCAGCATTCTTACTGGAACAGTCAGCCAGTTTTCCCGGCAGTGAACTGATTTCCAGCGCGCTTTTCCGACGTGTCAGTTCACGGGCTTTTTTCGCCGCCAAACGTGCTTTGGAGGCCAGCTGCGCTTTTTCGATGATCAGCTTCGCGCTGTTCGGATTTTCCAATAAGAACCGTTCCAGCTGTTCGCCCAGAATGTTGGAAACGATCTTGCGCACTTCGACGTTGCCCAGCTTGGTTTTTGTCTGGCCTTCATACTGCGGATCCGGATGCTTGACGGAAATGATCGCGGTCAGCCCTTCGCGCACATCGTCGCTCTGCAGCCCTTCCTCGTCCTTTTTCAACAAGCCCGCCTCCTTGGCGTAGTTGTTTAACGTGCGGTTGAGCGCCAGCTTGAAGCCTTCCTCGTGCGTGCCGCCCTCGCCGGTATTGATGTTGTTGCAGAATGAATACACATTAGGCACATAGCCGTCATTGTACTGCATCGCAATTTCAACCTGGATGCCGTCCTGCTCGCCTTCCACGTAAATGATTTCTTCGTGGATCGGCGTCTTGTTTTTATTTAAAAACGCGATGTATTCCTTCAAGCCGCCCTCATACAAAAACGTATGCGTCCGCTTGACTTCATCTTCCATTCTCTCGTCCGTAAACAACAGCTTAATGCCCTTGTTTAAGAAGGCGATCTGGCGCAGCCGGTCATATAACACGTCGTGGTTGTAAGCGACGGTTTCCGTAAAGATCGTCGAATCCGCTTTGAAACGGACTAAACTGCCATGCTTATCCGGATCGCAGGTCCCGATCTGCTTCAGCGGCGCAACCGCCTTGCCGCCGTTTTCGAAGCGGATAAAGAAGACCTTGCCTTCCTTGTAGACCGTGACCTCCAGCCATTCGCTCAGCGCGTTGACGACGGAAGCGCCGACGCCGTGCAGACCGCCGGAGACTTTATACGCTCCGCCGCCGAACTTGCCGCCGGCGTGCAGAACAGTGAAAATCGTTTCTACCGTTGAAATTCCCGTCTTTTCATGAATTTCAACCGGCATGCCGCGGCCGTTATCCTCGACCGTGACGATATTTTCAGGATCGACAGTGACTTCAATATCCGTCGCATACCCGGCCAGCGCCTCGTCGATCGAGTTGTCGACGATTTCCCAGACCAGATGATGCAGGCCCTTTTCCGAAGTCGAACCGATATACATGCCAGGCCGTTTTCGGACCGCCTCTAACCCCTCCAGCACTTGAATATCATGCGAGGTATAAGAATGCTCTACTGGTTTTTCCATATTCAATTCATGTCCTCCTTCCAAGGTCGTATCTGACCGCTGTCTATTTCTGCAATTTTAACTTTTCGCGACAGAAACGGAAGCAGATCCGCAATTTCCGTCGTCGTAATAAACGTTTGGATTTCCGGGGAAATCAAAGAAAAAAGGTTTACCCTTTTTTGTTGATCCAGCTCCGACAACACGTCGTCCAAAAGCAATACCGGCAGTTCGTGAAGCTGATCTGCAATGAAGTCGATCAGCGACAGTTTCCACGCCAGTACAATCATTCTCCGCTGACCCTGGGAAGCATAGCTCAACACATCCCGTCCGTTGAGCTGAAAGCTCAGATCGTCGCGGTGAACGCCGCTGGACGTCGTCTTCAAAATCCGGTCGCGCTCGCGGTTTTCCAACAATTTGCGGCTGATTTCTTCCCGCATCGCCGCCGGCCCGGTTTGTTCCGTGATCGTATGGTAGGCCGCCCTGACCTGCGCTTCTTCTTCGGCCAGCGTGCTGTACATCCGGCTTAAACTTTCATTCATCCTGGCGATGAATTGCCGCCGCATCGTGATGATTGTCAGCTGCTGCTCGATCATCTGCTGATCCAGAACCTCCAGCATCGCGTTGTCGACGTGTTCGCGTTTCAAAAGGCTGTTGCGTTCTTTTAAAAGCTTCATCATCGCGCTCAGCGCCTGCATGTACCGCGGCGAAACCTTGCCGATCTCCACGTCCATCAACCGTCTTCGTACCTTCGGCGGCGCTTCAAAAAGCTCCAAATCCGAAGGCGCAAACAGCACCGCGTTGAGCTTGCCGATGAATTCGCTGGATCGGGATATCGGCTTCTGATGGATCATCAGCGTTTTTCCTTTTCCGTGAATCACCGCCGACAGCACCATCTCCGGCTCAGTATCCAGCCGGCATTCCGCCTTGCAGAAGTCCTGGCCTTCCCGGATCATATCCTGATCCCGCACAGCCCGGTGAGATCGTGTCGTCGAAAGCAGTACGATGCTTTCCAGAAGATTGGTTTTGCCCTGCGCGTTTTTCCCGATGATCACATTCATGTGCGGATCCGGGATAAACTGGCAGGAATCATAGTTTCTGAAATTTTTCAGGCGGATCTGATTGATCTTCATCGTTCGATCGTATAACGCTTATCCTCGATCCTGATTTCATCACCGGGATAAAGCTTGCGGCCGCGCCGGTCTTCTTTTTCACCGTTGACCGTAATCTTGAGTTCTTTCACTGCCAGCTTTGCTTCGCCCCCGGAGGAGATCCAGTCCGTCATTTTCAGCAGCTGCCCCAAGGTAATGAATTCCGTATCGATTTTGATCATTGTCAGAGTCCTTTCCTGCCTGTGGCCTATCGTATAGATTATACCACAAAAGCAAGCAAAAAGCACCGTCTGGGTGCTTTTATTTCGTGTTTCAGAAAGATTTAAGAATAGGTTCTGACCGGCAGAACCAGCTGCAGAATCGAGTCATCGTCAGTGTTGCGGATGACGAAGGGTTTCATCTCGCCGCTGAACAGAATTTTGATCGTCGTTGCGGATAAAACGCGGATCGCTTCAAACACATATTTGCCGCTGAATGAGATTTCAAGCGGATTGCCTTCATAGCCAAGGATGTTTAAATTTTCAACCGATGAACCGACTTCCTGTGATTTGCTGGAAATGACGACTTCCTCGCTGTTGGCACTCAGCTTGACGATGGAAATGCCTTCATTTTTGATGAACGACGCACGGTCGATCGCATTGAGCATGTCGCGGGAATCCACGGTCAGCTCATGCGCGAATTCTGTCGGAATTAAACGGGCGGTTTCCGGATAGGCGCCGTCGATCAGACGGGTCTGAATCACGGTTTCACCAATCCAGAACTGCGCTTTCTTATCCGAGACGGCGATCAGCACGCTGCTGTCCTGAGCGATCGTCTTGGACACTTCATTTAAGCTCTTGGCCGGGATGGTAATGTTAAAGTTGTTTTCGGAGGTCAGATCGACGATCTTGCGGGCCAAGCGGTAGCTGTCGGTAGCGACGCATTCCAGCCGCTTGCCGCTGCACTTCATGTTGACGCCGGTTAAGACCGGGCGGGTTTCCCGATCACTGGTCGCAAACGTCGTCTGGCTGATGACCTTTAATAAGACGTCGGCATCCATTTCAAACTGCTGACCCGGGCGGGTAAAGTCGATCGCCGGATAGTCCAGGGCGCGCATCCCGTTGATCCGGAATTCTGCCGACATCCCGCTGATCTTGGTCAGCGAACCGTCGACGATTTCCAGTTCGATTTCGTCGGCGTCGATCTTTCTGACGATTTCGAGGATATATTTGGCTTCAATCACAATCGAACCGGTTTCTTTGACGATCAGATTGGTTTCTTCATCGCTGCCATTTAATGTGGTCTGGATGGAGATATCGGAATCACTGCCGGTCAGTACGATGGAATCCTGATTCACTTCAATTTTGATGCCGGATAACGCTGGTAATGGCGAGTTGGAAGAAATCGCTCTGGATACGGTATTGAGGGCAGAGTAGAAAACTCGCTTGGAGATTTTGAAATTCATGGTGTACCTCCCTTGTGTTTTTATTAAGTATTCAAGTTCAACATCATTAGGACTGTGGAAAAGTGGATAACGTTTCAAAAAGCCTTATATTACAGGTCTATTTTATCACTTTTGACGGCGGAAATAAAGTGGAAAGCAGTGGTTAACTATTTGACCTGCATGAGCTTCTCCAGCTCGCCGACTGCCTGCCGGTAGGTCTCGTCGTTCTTTAACCCCTTCTCAACTTTCTCGCAGGCGCTCATCACCGTCGAGTGATCACGCTTGCCGAATTCATCGCCGATTTTCACGTAAGGCATGTCGAGATGCTTGCGGCACAGATACATCGCCATGTGCCGGGCGGTCGCGATGTTTTTCGTGCGCGTTTTGGAGACCAGCTGCAGTTTGGTCAGGCCATAGTAATCGGCGACGCAGCGGATGATCTTGGAGGCGGTCAGATCGTTTTTATCAATCGTCTGGGCCTGGCCGCGGAACGCGGAAACCGCCGTTTTGAAATCGATCCGGGTGCTGTTGGAGAAGTTGATTGAATAGAATAATAAACGGTTGAGCGCGCCTTCCAGCTTGCGCACATCCTGCGAAAAATTCGAAGCGATGTATGCCAGCACATCGTCGTCGATGATCGCCGGATCGACGCTCTGCTTTTCCAGCTTGACCTTTAAGATCGCAACGGACGTTTCAAATTCCGGCGAGTCGACGCCGACGGACAACCCGGAAGAGAAACGGCTGATCAGGCGTTCTTCCAGTCCTTTGATCTCGGTCGGATGGCGGTCGGAGGTCAGGCAGATCTGCTTCTTGTTGTTGACCAGTTCGTTAAAGATGTAGAAGAACGTTTCATGGCTCTTTTCCTTGCCGGCCAGAAACTGGATGTCGTCGACCAACAGGACGTCCAGATCGTTCATTTCTTCTTTGAATTCCTGAATCTGGCCGTTTTTGATGGAATTGACGACGGCGTTGACGAAGTCTTCGCTGGTCGTGTAGTAGACTTTTTTGTCCGGCGCATGGGCGCTGACGTAGTTGCCGATCGCGTTTAACAAATGCGTCTTGCCTAACCCGGAATTGCCGTAGATGAACAGCGGGTTGAAAAACTGTCCGGGATTGTAGGCACAGGCCAGCGCTGCGGAGTGGCTTTCGCGGTTGCTTCCCCCGACTACGAAATTGTCAAAAGTGTAATCCGGGATCAGGTTGGTCGTGTTCAATCCAGTGATCGCCGGCGCTTTCTTTTTCGCCGCCATCGGCCGGATTTTCTGCAGCTGGCTTTCCATGATAATCTCGCAGCTGATCTTCCGTTCCTGAACTTCGCTGATCGCTTCTTCAACGATCTCTTTGTTCTGCATCATAATCGTTTGCTGGATATACCCGGGCACGACGACCAGAGCTTTCTTTTCATCAAGGTCCATCAGCTTGGAATCGGAAAAAAACTGATTAAAGATCAGATTGTCCAGTTTTTCCTGCTGTTTCCCCTTTTCCAAGATCAGCGTCAGGGTTCGTTTCCAGATATCGGATAAGTAAGAATCCATTACTGTCATTTTTTATACAACTCCCATTCGTGGATAAGTTTCCATAGCACTACTAGTTTAGCTAATTTATCAGCATTTTTCCACGATGATTTTCTTCCAAAAAAAGTTTTCCACAGGATAAGTGTCCTTAAATCGGTGTTTATTGTTTGTTTATGCCGGGTTATCCACTGTAATCCACATCTTTTCCATTGTGGAGAAAGTGGGGAAAAGTGGACATGGATAACTTTTTTGGGGAAAATGGGGATAAAACCGGTGGAACATAAAGTTATCAATAGTTTATCCATATCAAAATAGCCTTTTATAAAAGTCTTTTTGACATAATCCACCATTATCCACAACTGTGGATAACTATTGAATGTGGAATGCGGAGAAGGCGTGGATAAAGAATTATCCAACCGCGGGAAAACCCCGAAAATCCGCGGGTTGGACAGAAGCTGCGGTTTTTCCTGTGGATATCTTGGGATTTGCTTACCATTGCCGCGATGGTATAATTACAATACGATAAAGTGAGGATTAAAAAATGATACGTTTGATCTTTTGCGACGTGGACGGAACGCTGGTTCAGGATAACGAGCAGGGGGAATACACGATTTCGGTGGAAAACCTCCGGGAAATCAACAAGACGGTGAACTCCGGCGTGCATTTCGCGCTGGCGACGGGGCGTCCCGCCGACTTTGTTCCGCGGACTTATGGCCGGCAGTTCAGCTTTGATACGGTCGCCTATTCCGGCGCTTACGTCACATCGCGCCAGAAGCTGATTTACGAAAGTGTATTTACGCTGGAAGAAGCGCGGCATGTCCATGCTTTGTTGGAAAATCAGCCGGCGGAACTGTTGTGCATCACGAATCAGAATGATTATTGCTTTGCGGATCGGAAACCGGAATACATCGACGAATTTTCCGATCCGGACAATGTGCCGGACCATCGGGAAATCCTGCCGTGGACACTTGCGGAGCTGAGCCATCGCAAACCTGAAATAACCTTTGTTTCGCTGGTGATTCTTTGCCATCAGCCGGAAACGTTAGCGCTGCTGGCCAGACAGGCTGCGCGATTGGGCTATGATCCGGTCATGACCCGCCATGATGGATACTCGATGATGAAACCCGGCGTCAACAAGGCCAGCGGAATTCAGAAGATCGCCGCGCTCGACCATGTGCCGCTGTATGAGATCGCCGTTTTAGGGGATTCTATCAATGATCTGGAAATGTTTGAATTGATTGAAGAAAGCTACGCGATGGAAAAAAGCAATCCGGAAATCCTGGCGCGGGCTAAATATATTGTGCCCGACGTTGCCGCGGCGCTGCGCCGGATTCAGGAGAAAAACCGCGAAGAACAGGAGATGAGCAAGTGTTGAAAATAACGAAAATACTGATTGCCCTGATGCTGGTCATGACGATCGGCGGTTGTGGAAAAAAGGCAAAGACGCCGGCCGAGGATCATTCTGCCCCTGCCGAAACGACCTCGCCGCAGCCAACTGATGCACCGGAGGAGACTCCGGCGTCGGGCAAGGAGGATGGGGAAGGAGATATTCTTATGGAAGTTCCAGATCTGACCAGTCTTGAAAGCATTACGCTGATCGTCAACAAGCAGCGTCCCTTAGGCAAAGATTATGAACCGGCCGACCTTGTGAAACCAGATGTGCCGCTGGCCAAGTCCTCCGTCACGCTGCGTCAGGAGGCGGCGGACGCGATGAAAATCATGTTTGACGCCGCAAAAGAAGACGGCATTTCTTTAATGATCGGCAGCGGCTACCGTTCTTATGATTATCAGAAAAATCTGTATAACAACTATGTCGCCCGCGACGGCGAGGAAGAAGCCAGCCGCTATTCCGCCAAACCAGGCCAGAGCGAGCACCAGACCGGACTGGCCGCCGATTTATCCGGAACGAACGGCAGCTGTTATCTCAAAGGCTGTTTCAAGGATACCGACGAAGGCGTCTGGCTGAAAGAAAACGCCTGGAAATACGGCTTCATCCTGCGCTATCCGGAAGGCAAGGAAGAAATCACCGGTTATATCTTCGAACCGTGGCATTACCGCTATTTCGGCACGGAAGAAGCGCAGAAAATCTATGAAAGCGGTTTAACCGTAGAAGAATATTACAATTTACTGGATTAGGCTTTTCAATTTCTAATTCATCTTCTATAATGGGGCTGTTTTTGAGCCAATGAAGAAGATGAAGGAGCAGCGATGAAGAAAAAATGTCTCTTTTTTGATATTGACGGTACGCTGGTGGATGAACAGACGCACCAGATTCCGCAAAGTACGATTGAAGCCCTGCACACGGCCCGGCGCAACGGCAGCGTTGTATTTATCAACACCGGCCGGCCCTATTCCCACGTTTCAGCGAGGATCAAAGCTTTGAATTTTGACGGCTACTGCTGCGGCTGCGGTACGGAAATTCTGGTTCAGGGAAAACCCCTCTACCGTCATCAGATTCCACAAACCGTCTGCCAGCAGATCAAGGAAAAAGCCGACGCGTGCCGGATCGACGTATTCGGTGAAAATACGCCGACCTGTTACGTCAGCCTGGGACATGTGGAGAACGGTTTTGTGAAGTCGATGGAGATTCTGCACAGCGAAGGCTTCAACAACATTGTTCCCTGGATTGACCACCGCTCCGAATTCGTAAAGTTCTGCATCGCTTATGATCAGCGCAGCGATCTGGAAGACTTCAAACATTTTTTGAAGCAGAAAGAATTTGCGTTTATCGACCGTTTCGACGGATTCGCGGAGATTGTCCCTCAGGCTTGCAGCAAAGCAACGGCGATTGACGTCGTGCGGGAAAAATACAATGTTGATCTGCAGGACTGCTACGTCTTCGGCGACAGCACGAACGATCTGCCCATGCTCAAACATGTGCCGCACAGCGTTTTAATGGGTAACGGTACGCCTTCCCTGCAGCCTGTCGTTGAAAAGGTCACGGCCCCGATCGATCAGGATGGCATTGCGAAAGCACTGAAAGAATACGGCTTGATCGGCTGAATTGATATAAAAAAGCAGAAACCTTCCGGCTTGCAAGATGTCGGAAGGTTTTATTCGTGTGCCGGGCATGGCATACATCTAGTTGGTGAAAATCCAACCACGGGTATTTAC